>JADGHI010000216.1 GCA_019689515.1 Acetobacteraceae bacterium
GGCCCCGGTCTCCGCCATCACGCGGGCGGCGCGGCGGAAGGCCTGGGCGGGGCTCTCCTGATAGGAGCCGAAGGGCATGTCCACGATCACGCAGGCGCGCTCGGAGCCGCGCACGACGGCGGCGCCGTGGGCGATCATCATGTCCAGCGTCACGGGCAGGGTGCTGTCGAAGCCGTAGAGCACCATGCCGAGGGAGTCCCCGACCAGCAGCAGATCGACATGCGGATCGAGCTGCCGCGCCATCGGCGTCGTATAGGCGGTCAGGCAAACTATCGGCTCCGCGCCCTTCCGGCTGCGGATCTGCGGAACGCTGATGCGTTTGCCGCGGATGGCGGTGCTCACGGCGATCCCTTGGTTATTGTTGAACGCGACGCGTTCGCTCTCCGCCAGGTGGTCGGCCCTGTCAAGCTCGGATGGCAGCGCTCCGGGCCGGTTTCGGAGACCGGGGACCGAGCGCAGCCCTGTGCGTCACATCGCGGCCGATCGGCGGCGGTTGCGCGTGGCGAATGGGCCCTGCCAGAGGGAGGAGGGCTGGCCGGTCCTCTCTACTGCTGGGACGGCGGAATCAGCCTTCCAGGAGCGCCTTGAGGGCTTGCAGGTCGCGGAGCACCCAGTCGGCGTCCCGCGCGAAGTCCGCATCGGACATGCCCGGCCGCCGGAAGAGCGTGAATACCACCTCGCTGCCATCTCCGTTCGCGACGACGCGCATGGGGTTGTGCATCGGTTCCCCGTCCTCCGGCAGGAGGGTGTGGTCGAGGACGCCGTACGGGTTGCGCTCGCTGAAGCGCACCCTCATCGGCCCCATGGGCGTCTCCGCCAGCCACTCCATCCCGTCCAGGTGCCGGAAGGAGTGGCCAAGGCCCGATGCCCATTTCGGGAAGTTCTCCGGCTCCGCGAGGAATGCATAGACCTCCGCGAATGGCCGGGAAATGCCCGTGCTGAGATGGCGAACGGCGTGGATCGGCATCTGTCTCCCCTTCTCGTCTTCCCACCCGCGTCCGGCCGGGCCGATGCGAAGCACCGGGCGGCGCAGACGCGGCCGGGTCGGCTGCCGCGGCCGGACGCCCCCGGTGCGATAGCCAGCCGTCAGCGACGGTGCGTTGCGCGCCGGCATCGAATGCGGCGGCACCGCGATCGGGGCGCTGGCCGAGATCGCCTCCGCGGTGGCGTCATCTCCGAGGCGTAACCTTATCCCGACTCGATGAGACGCGCGCCACGTCGGTGCAAGGGCGCAGGGCGGCCCTGGCGCGCCACGCCGGTTGCGTGGCTTAATCCTCGGCCTCAGCCAGCCGGCGGGGGGAGACGCACATGAAATTCGGCGCGGCAATGTTCTTCACCGACTACTCCATGACACCCGGCGAACTCGCCCGGGCGCTGGAGGAGCGCGGCTTCGAATCGGTCTGGGCGCCGGAGCATTCGCACATCCCGCTCTCGCGCCGTTCGCCCTTCCCCGCGGGCGGGGAGATCCCGAAGCAGTACTACGACGTCATGGACCCCTTCGTCTCGCTGACCGCCGCCGCGGCGGCGACGACGCGGCTGAAGGTCGGCACCGGCGTCTGCCTGGTCGTGCAGCGCGACCCGATCCAGACGGCGAAGCTGGTGGCCTCGATCGACCGGGTCTCGGACGGGCGCTTCCTGTTCGGCGTCGGGAACGGCTGGAACCGGGACGAGATGGAGAACCACGGTACCGTCTTCGAGACGCGCCACAAGCTCGCCCGCGAGCGCATCGAGGCGATGAAGGCCATCTGGACCCAGTCCAAGCCCGAATACCACGGCGAGTTCGTGAACTTCGGCCCGATGATGACCTGGCCGAAGCCGGTGCAGAAGCCGCACCCGCCAGTGATCGTCGGCGGCGCCTTCCCCTATGGCGCGCGCCGCGCGTTACGCTACGGCGATGGCTGGATGCCGCACCGCAGGCGCCCGGCCTACGAGAACGTCGCGACGCTGATCCCGGAATTCCGCAGGATGGAGGCGGAGGCCGGCCGTTCCGTCCCGATCACCATCTGGGGCGCGAGGGAGGACCCGGACCTGCTGCTGCGCGACCGCGACCTCGGCGTGGAGCGCGTGGTGGTGCAGCTCGCCTCGGCCAAGGCGGACGTGATCCTGCCGGAGCTGGACCGCTGGGCGGCGCTGATCCGGCGCGTCGGGGGGTGAGGTGATCCGCCGCCCTCCGGGGCGTGTGGGATGCGCCATCGCCGCCGCCTGGCCGCCGCAAGCCTGAGGCGCGCACACTCCCACCCCACACAGCAGCGGCCGGGATGCGGCTCGCCTGCCTGCCAGCGGGCCACGCGCGATTGCCGGAGGTCACGCCCCGGCCGGCCCGCGCCGACGCGGGGCGAGCGGGGCCTCGGTGCCGCGCCGTGCCCACGTCGCCGGTGGATGGGTGTTCGGCATGCCACGCGCGTGCCGCATGCCGTTGCGCCGGCGCGCCCGGGCCCGCATCCTGCGCCACGACGGAGGGGCTTCCATGGACGAGGACTTCCGCGCGGCCGCGCTCGACTACCACCGCCTGCCGCGCCCCGGGAAGATCAGCATCGAGCCGACCAAGCGCATGGCCACCCAGCGCGATCTCGCGCTCGCCTACTCCCCAGGCGTGGCCGCTGCCTGCGAGGCGATCGCGCGCGACTCCGACGCCGCCTGGGACTACACGGCGCGCGGCAACCTCGTCGCCGTGGTCTCCAACGGCACCGCCGTGCTCGGTCTCGGCGCGATCGGCGCGCTGGCCAGCAAGCCGGTGATGGAGGGCAAGGCGGTCCTGTTCAAGAAATTCGCCGGCATCGACTCCATAGACATCGAGATCGAGGAGCGCGACCCGGACCGCCTCGTCGAGATCGTCGCCGCGCTGGAGCCCTCCTTCGGCGCGATCAACCTCGAGGACATCAAGTCGCCGGAGTGCTTCATCGTCGAGCGGGCGTTGCGCGAGCGCATGCGCATCCCAGTCTTCCACGACGACCAGCACGGCACCGCCATCATCGTCGCCGCCGCGGTGCGCAACGGCCTGCTGCTCCAGGGCAAGCGGCTGGAGGAGGCGAAGCTCGTCTGCTCCGGCGCCGGCGCCGCCGCGCTCGCCTGCCTCGACCTGCTGGTGACGATGGGGCTGCGGCGCGAGAACGTCACGGTCTGCGACATCGTGGGCGTGGTGTACGAGGGCCGCGCCGAGCTGATGGACCCCTGGAAGGCGCGCTACGCCCGCGCCACCGAGGCGCGGACGCTGGAGGAGGTACTGCCGGAGGCCGACATCTTCCTCGGCCTCTCCGCCCCGCGCGTGCTGAAGCCGGAGTGGCTGCCGCTGCTCGCGCCGAAGCCCCTGGTGCTGGCGCTCGCCAATCCGGAGCCGGAGATCCTGCCCGAGGCGGTGCGCGCCGCGCGGCCCGACGCGATCGTGGCGACGGGGCGCAGCGACTACCCGAACCAGGTCAACAATGTCCTCTGCTTCCCCTTCATCTTCCGCGGCGCGCTCGACGTCGGCGCCACCGCCATCAACGAGGCGATGAAGGTCGCGGCGGTCGAGGCGATCGCGCGGCTCGCGCGGATCGAGGCCTCCGAGGTGGTGGCCGCGGCCTATGGCGGCCACGCGCCGGTGTTCGGGCCGGACTACATCATCCCCAAGCCCTTCGACCCGCGGCTGATCCTCGAGATCGCGCCCGCGGTGGCGCGCGCGGCGATGGAGAGCGGCGTCGCGCGCCGCCCGATCGCTGACTTCGCGGCCTACCGCCACGGGCTGGAACGCCTCGTCTTCCGCTCCGGCAACCTGATGCGCCCGGTCTTCGAGGCCGCGCGCCGCGCCCCGCGCCGCGTCGTCTATGCCGAGGGCGAGGACGAGCGGACGCTCCGCGCCGTGCAGACCGTGCTCGACGAGGGCCTGGCCGAGCCGATCCTGATCGGCCGTCGCGCCGTGATCACGGAGCGCGTGCGGGCGATGGGCCTGCGCATGGACCTCGAGCAGAGCGTGCGCGTGCTCGACCCGGAGACGGACACCGAGGTGTTCGGCCCGCTGCTCCCGCTCTACCAGCGCAAGGTCGGCCGCCGCGGCATCCCGCCCGATTCGGCGCAGCGCCGCCTGCGCACCCGCCCGACGGTCGCGGGCGCGATGGTACTTGAGGCGGGGCTGGCCGATGCCTGCATCGCCGGCGGCACCGGCGACTGGATGCGTCACTGGCACTACGCCTTCGACGTGATCGGCAAGCGCGACGGCGTGGGCCGGGTCTATGCGCTCTCCGGCGTCATCATGCAGGCGGGGGGCGGCACGCTGTTCGTCGTGGACACCCACCTGGTCGTGGACCCGACGCCGGAGCAGATCGCCGAGATGACCTGCCTCGCCGCCGAGCAGGTGCGCGCCTTCGGCATCACGCCGAAGGCGGCGCTGCTCTCGCATTCCTCCTTCGGCGCCTCGCACGCGCCTTCGGCGAAGAAGATGCGCGAGGCGCTGCGGCTGATCCGCGCGCGCGAGCCGGAGCTCGAGGTGGACGGCGAGATGCACGCCGACGCCGCGCTGGTGCCGGCGATCCGCGCCCGCGCGGTGCCGGACTCGACGCTCTCCGATACCGCGAACCTGTTGGTGATGCCGACGCTGGATGCGGCGAACATCGCCTTCAACCTGGTCAAGGCGGCGACGGACGGGCTGCAGATCGGCCCGCTTCTGCTCGGGATGCGCAAGCCGATCCACGTGCTGGTGCCGAGCGTGACGGCACGCGGCATCGTCAACATGACGGCGCTGGCGGTGGCGCAGGCGCAGCAGGCGGAGGCGCAGGCCGGGCCGTAGGCCGGCGCGGCGCTCAGCTCCCCTTGAGCAGCACCACCGCCTCGATCTCCACCGCGATCCCGCGCGGCAGGCTGCCCAGGCCGACGGCGGAGCGCGCCGGGCGCCCGTTCTCGCCCAGCACCTCCACGAACAGGTCGGTGCAGCCGTTGATCACCTCCGGCTGCTCGCCGAAGTCGGGCACGGCGTTCACCATGCCGAACACCTTCAGCACGGTGTCCACGCGGTCGAGCGAGCCCGTCGCCGCACGCATGTTGGCGAGCAGGTTCAGCCCGCAGATCCGCGCCGCCTCGTAGGCCTGCGCGACCGTGAGGTCGGCGCCGACCTTGCCGCGGATCGTACTCCCGTCCGGGCGGCCGGGCCCGACGCCGGAGAGGAACAGCAGGTTCCCGCCGATCCGATAGGGCACGTAGTTGCCGACCGGCCGCGTCGGCGGCGGCAGCGTCAGGCCGAGTTCCTTCAGGCGTTGTTCGGCGCTCATGATCGGACCGTCCTCCCGGACATGCCACCAGTCTCCGTCGCCCCACCGGCCGGCTGGCTGGCCGGCCAGCCGGTGGGGCGATGCCTCAGCGCGCGCTCGCCGTCAGGCCGAGCATCTGCTGGATTTCCGCCGGACCTCCGGGCGCCGCGCCCTGGAATTGCGCGAAGGGGATGGGCTGCGGCGGGCGGGCCGTGATTTCGATCTCGCGCGCCTGGCCGCGGATGAAGCGCTGCACCGCGTCGCGGATCTGGTCCAGCCCGCCCTTGCCGGGGGCGGTCAGGGCGCCGCCGACCATCGCCGCGTACTGTTCGCGCAACTGCTGTTCCGGGGCGCTCATCTCCTGCGCGTGCTGGCGCATGAAGCGGGCGTAGAGCGACTGGTCCACGTAGCGGAGGCCTGCCGAGATCAGCCGCATCCTGCTGAAGTCCGTCGCCTCCAGCGCCTGCTGCGTCGCGCCGTCCACCACGAAGGAGAGGCTGAGCGCGCCGATGTCGCGTCCGGCGAGGGAGAAGGAGGTCACCTCCAGCCGCCCGCTCGGCGCGTCGTAGCGGCCGTCCATGGTCACCTCGAGCATCAGCGCGTCGTAGCCGAAGCGCCGCAGCCACTGATCGAGGACGGGGGCGGGCCCGACGCGGATGCCGCGGATCGCGAGGGTGCCGGTGCCCGATCCCTGCGCGTTGCTCTCGCCGCCGGCCCGCACCGAGGCGATGGAGGAGATCTCGCGCCCGCCGGCACCGACCTGGAGGTCATCCATCTCCAGCACCTGGCGCCCGGCGGCGGGCCTCGGCGCGGACTGCCCCTGCACCGCGGCGCGGAACAGCGTCGCGACGTCGAGGCCACGCAGGAGCAGCCGGCCAAGGCGAACCCGGTCGGCCTCGCGGTTCTGCGGCATGCCGAGGTCGAAGCCGGAGATGACGATCCGCGTCGGCCGGTCCTTGCCGTATTCCTCGATCTCGATCTGCTGGACCGAAAGGTTCATGTCCGGGTCGCGCGCCGCGAAGCCTTCCAGGCGGATCGCGTCGGCGCTGATCATGTCGGGCAGGAATTCCTGGCCCGCTGCCGGGCGCTGCACCGTGATCCCGCGGAGCTGCAGCCGCGCCAGCGTGAACTTCTCCTCCGTGCCCTCGCGGCCGACGAGGCCACGGGCGGTCAGCTCGCCCACCCCGTCCTCGCGCAGGTCGTCGAGGGTGAGTTCCTCGGCGGTGATGGTTTTCCCGCCCTCGCCTATCGTCACCGCGGTCAGCCGCACGCTGCCGCGGTTCGGATCGATGACCTCGGCCGAGGCGTATTGCAGCGTGCTGCCCGGCCGCAGGACGCAGCCCAGCCGCGTGACGG
>JADGHI010000217.1 GCA_019689515.1 Acetobacteraceae bacterium
CCCCAGACCTGCGCGACGAGGCCGGCGGCGCCCAGCAGCAGCGCATAGGCAAGAGGCCAGAAGAACCGCTCCGAGGCACGCAGGGCGCCGGCGAGGGAGAGCGCCCAGCCCGGCGGCTCGAACAGCGTCACCGCCACGCCGCCGACCGTCATGCGGTGGGTAATCGCGAAGCCGAGCATCCCGACCAGAGCCAGCGCCAGCGGCCAATTCCGCCGCAGCACCGGCCGGATGAGCGGCCGCCGCGGCCGGCGCATCCAGGCCGCCACCCCGGCAGCGAGCAGCAGGATGGCGCCAAGGCCGAGATAGCTGCCGCCCGCCTCGATATGGCCAGGCCCCGGCAGGGGCGGGAGCAGCGAGCCCCACTCCGTCGGGTCGAAGGGTGCCAGCAGATCGAGGCCGAGTTCGCCATAGCCCGGCGCATCGAAGCCGCGCCGCAGGGCGAAGAAGCCGGCGACCCAGAGGCCGAAGAGCACCGCCCCGGGCGCCGCCACCGCCTCCGCGGCCAGCCCGGCCGCGCCGCCGCCAGCGCGTTCTCCCTTAGCCACACCCAGCGCCCGGCGCAGCCAGTCCGCGCCCCACATCGCCAGCACCATTGCCAGCAGGTAGGCGTGGATCAGGCTCGTCGCGAGCAGCAGCAGCACCCAGGCACCGCCCTGCCGCACGCCCTGCCCCTTCGGCCGCAGCGCCAGCCAGAGCGCGGCGAGCAACACCCATTGTCCGGCAAGGGCGAGATGCCCACCCATACGGGTCAGCAGCATCGGCAGCAGCACGAAGAGCCCAGCCCCCGCCACCCGCGCCAGCGGATGCGCCGTGACCAGGCCGAGCAGGCGCCAGGCCAGCACCGCCTGCGCGACCCCGCAGCCGAGCAGCCAGAGCCCCCAGTACTGCGGCACCACCACCAACCCGCGCAGCGCCTTCAGCGGGAGGGCCAGCAGCGGGATCACATCCGCGTAGAAGATCGAAGTGCCGAGCTCCAACCCGTAATCCGGGTTTAGACCCGGCGGCAGCATCCAGGGCGAGCGGACGAAGTAGGTCCAGCCGAGCAGGTACTGCACCGGATCCGGCCCGAGTGGCCCCGCCAGCATCCACCCGACGGACCAGGGATCAATCACCCCAGGCCCGAACACCAGCAGGATCGGCAGCGCCCCGACCAGTGCCGCAGCCAGCGGCCCGATCCATCGGGCAAGGCCGGGCGACGCGGACGCGCCAGGAAGGTCCTGCTCCGCCCTGGTGCGCGCCCCGCGGCGGGACGCTCCGTCGGCTTCGACCGGGGGGGAGTCAGAGGAGGACGGTAGTGCCACCACCGTACGGAGCCCTCCGCCGTCGCCGCCCTCCGATCGTGCTGCCACCGATGGCCTCAGCCCGCGCAGGTCATGCCGAGCGCAGCCGCCTGGCGTCGCTCGAAGGCGCGTCGGTGCTCGTCGTGGTTCTGCCCGCGGATGCCGCCGCGCACCGTCCCCGGCTCGATGGCACGATAGGCGTTGCGCCAGCTCTCCGGCAGGCGGCGGGAGTCCGGCGGCGCCAGCCACAGGCGGTACAGCAGGCGCTTGCGCTCCGGCTCCTCGAAATCCTGGAACTCGGTGCGCGAATGCAGCGTGACGTGGCTGTTGAGGAGCTGCATGTCGCCCGGCTCGAGCCACATGCGGTACATCACCGCGTCCCGGCGCAGAATCTCGTCGAGGAGGTCAATCGCTTCGTGCTGCGCCGGCGTGAGCGGCGGCACGCCCTCGATGCGCTGCGCCGAGGTCACGCGGTTGCGGTTCCAGCGGCTGAACAGCAGGCCCTCCTCCGTGTCGTAGATCGGATTCGGATAGGCCGGCGTCTCGTCCGGCGCCTGCTCGGCCTGGCGGCTGAACCAGAAGGGCTGGTGCAGCAGTGCGCAGAGCTCGGGCCGCTCGGCGGCCATCAGGTTGCGGGCGGTGACGGAGCTGGAGATCATGCTCATCCCGCCGCTGCGTGCCCGGTTGTAGCAGGCGAGCACGACCACGTCGGCGCCGTCGGTGTGGAAGTCGAGCTCGGCGTTGGAGGAGTAGCCCCGGCCGGTCGGGCTGCGATAGACCGTGCCGGCGTCCTGCACCTTCGAGATGTAGTGGCTCGCCTTGCCCTGCGGCCGGGCGACGCCGTGGTGCAGGCCGATCGCCCAGGTCATCAGCTCGAACTCCTCGGGCGTGATGCCCTCGCGCGGCAGGCCACGGACCAGCGCGATGCCTCTTCCGTCGCGGATCTCGCGGAAAGCAGCCGCGATCGGCGCAGCGGCGGCCCCGAGGTCGAACTCCTCGCGCCGATAGTCGAGCAGGTCGCGTTCCGGATCGCGCCCCACCCGGCGGACGGCTTCGACGAGGTCGCGCCGCGCGCGGTCGTCCAGCGTGAACACCCAGCGCGCCCGGTCGGCCTCAAGCTCGGCGGCGGTCCAGGCCGCCGGCGTATCCGCCGCGATCGGCTGCATCCTCCTCTCCCCTCCCCTTCCTTCCCGCGCGGACCCTAGTCCGCCGGATCGAGCCGCAGGATGCGGCCGTTCGCCTCGTCCGTCAGGATGTAGAGGCGACCGTCCGGCCCGACCAGCACGTGCCGCATGCGCGTGAGACCGGCGAGCAGCCGCTCCTCCCCGGTCACCCGGTCCCCCTGGGTGGTCAGGCGCACGAGCTGCGGCGGGTTCAGCGTGGCGAGGAACAGGCTGCCGCGCCAGCCCGGAAAGGCCGCCCCGTCGTAGAAGGCAATGCCGGAGGGGCTGACTGAAGGAGTCCAATTATAGACGGGGTCCTCCATGCCGGGCAGCGAGGTGTGCTCGGTGAAGCGGAAGCCCGAATAAGCCATGCCGAGCGTGACGATCGGCCAGCCGTAATTCGCGCCGCGGCGGATCACGTTCACCTCGTCGCCCCCGCGCGGGCCGAGCTCGGCTTCCCAGAGTGATCCGGTCCAGGGGTTGAAGGCGAGGCCCTGCGGGTTGCGGTGGCCGTAGGACCAGATCTCCGGCCGGGCGCCGGCGCGGCCGACGAAGGGATTGTCCGGCGGGACCGAGCCGTCCCGCGCCAGGCGCAGTACCTTGCCGGCGAGGTCATCGAGCCGCTGCGCGCGCTCGCTCTGCTTGCGCTCGCCGGTGGAGAGGAACAGGTAGCGCCCGTCC
Organism: Acetobacteraceae bacterium; assembly: GCA_019689515.1. Classification (GTDB taxonomy): domain Bacteria; phylum Pseudomonadota; class Alphaproteobacteria; order Acetobacterales; family Acetobacteraceae; genus Caldovatus. The sequence goes on from JADGHI010000217.1 coordinate 3,125, forward strand.
GGCGAGAAGGCGATGCGGCAGCCATATTGCTCCCAGCTCAGCCGCTGCGGCGGCGCCGCATCGAGCACGGTGGCAGTCCCCTCGAGGCGGGTTCCGTCCGCGGAAAGGCGAGCGCGGCTCAGGCGCGTGAGGTCGCCACCCTCGACCGCAGCACCGTGGCAGAAGAAGACCTCCCGGGTCCGGGCGAAATCCGGCGCCAGGGCGATGTCGAGCAGACCGCCTTGGCCGCGCGCCGCCACTTCCGGCACGCCGGGGATCGGCGGCGAGACGGTGCCGTCGGCCGCGACCCGCCGGAGGCGGCCCGGGCGCTCGGTCACCAGCATGTCGCCGCTGCCGTCGGGCAGGAAGACCGCGCCCCAGGGGTGCTCCAACCCGCGGGCGAAGACGGTCACGCGGAAATTGGCCGCCTGGGACCGCACCGGGGCCTCAGGCAGCGTCTGGGCACAGGAGACGGCAAGACCGGCCGCCAGGGCGAGCGCCACGCTCATCCGGAGGAGAGAAACCGTCATGGGCATTCCACACCCTTGATTAAGAGGCACCGCCGGAGCTTCCCCTCGCCCCCCGAGTCCCTTTGGCGGCCGGGCGGAGCGCGCTGCGCGGATCGCAGAGCCGCCGAGGCTGGCCTGCGATGAAAACCGAGCGCGCGATCAGGCTGGGGCGGAACTCTCGTTAGCGGCAACCGGGCCGCAATCACAAGTGGAAGGCGCGGAATGAGGCCCGGCCGCCTCCGTGCCCACGGCAGCCGCGGACGTTCCGCCATTCGAAGCCAGAGGACGAAGGGGCTGCCGAGAGCGCACAAGGCGCCGCAAACCGGCACAATACAACCATTGCGGGCATAACTTTTCCGGCCTCAATCCCTAACGGATACGAAATGTTGATGCATCGCAAGGCAGGACCGGTTATGATTGCACACGGAAGTCAGGATATTCGCGGGAATGCCCCCGGCCCTGCGCCCGCTTCGGCAGGGTGGGTCGGAGCACCTCGTCCGGCTCGGCGGCCACTGGCCCCCTGGCCTGGGTTGGTTGCGTTCGGCGACGGAGGCGTTCGGTCGATTCGGTTTCGATCGAATTTTTGCCCTGGCATTGAGATTCCAGGGTGCGCTTGTCCACAATTTGTGATAATCGCGTTATCGCTTCGTGGTTGATGGAAAACCTCGGCCGTCCTCCCCCGGGGTTCAGGCAAGGACGATGAGCGCGTTGCGACCTCCCACCGGCCTCTCGGTGCCCGCCGCCGCCGCCTCCGGGTGCGGCTGGGGCGCCATGCGTAGGGCCTGGGGAGCGTGCCACGGCTGCGGTGCGGCGGCAGGTGCGCCATGGCGATAAGGAACACCCGGCCGGCGCGGGCCTCGACGGAGCAGGAGCCCGTCGCCTACGGCACGATGGGCCGTGAAGCCGATACCGGCGCTATAGACGATGTCCGGCACGGCCTGCGGTGGCTGCTGGGCGGTGTGCTCGCCTTCTTCCTCGGTGTCGTGCTGGGAGAGGTCTGGCCAAGCGCCACCGGGGGCCTGGGCGATGCCAGGCAGCGGACCGCGCATGTTGCGCCGTATGCGCAGCAGCAACCCGTGACGGCCGAGGTCATTGCAGTCGGCTCCCACCGCCTTGCCGTCCCCAGCCACCTCCTGAGCAGCAGCCAGGTGAGCGCGGCACGTCAATCCCGCGGGGGCTTCGTGACCCACCTCGCCTGGGCCGACCCGGAGAACCCGAGTTCTGAGGCCTCCCGGCGCTGCATCGAGGCGCGGCCGCGCTGCCGCGACTCCTTCACCATGGTCATCAGCACCACCCGCACACCGGCGGAGCGGCAGTGGGCCGATGCGCGCCGCCGCCTGGCGCCGATCGGCGGCGGCGAGGCCTACGGCCTCCGCTTCCACACCGCGGTGCCGGGCCCGGACGGCCGGGCGGGACCTCGGTCGAATTCAGCGAGCGCACGGCCGACGGCCGGACGATCTATGGCCGCTGCCCGCGCTCGCGCCGGGACCTCCAGGACCCGGCAGCCGCGCGCACGACGGCGACGGTGGATCCTAGCGCGAACTGCATGCTGACCTTCGACGCGCGGCCCGGCCTCTCCGTCACGCTGCTGGTCCGCGGCGAGAGGCTGGCGGACTGGCGGCGCGCGCAGGTCGCCGCCGCCGGCCTGATCGAGAGCTTCGCCGCCGGCGCGGCCGCAAGCCGCGTCTGAGAAACGGCGCACGGCGCCCGACCGACCACCGCTCCATTCGTCAGTCGTGCGACGTCGCCTCGCCCTCGATCACGAGTGGCGACGACGGCGACGCCGCCTCCACCGAGCGGCTCCACAGACGGCGATAGTCGTCCAGCGGCAGCAGCACCGCGAATTCGCGCCCCTGCCGCGTCAGCACGAGCGGACCGCGCGCGACCGCGTCGAGGATCTGCGGCAGCATCTCCTCCAGCGTCCCCACATCCATGCGCATCAGACCCTCGAGGCCTGCCTCGGGATCGCTCTGCGGCGTGACGGGAATCGCCTCATCCCCCATCCTCGGAGGCATCCCGTCGCCGCGTCCTGCTGCCATGCGCCGCTTCCTCCTCGAGCCTGTCCCCTGCCGGCCGGCGCGCACAGCCCGTATTCGCCGCGCGGCGGCTCAGGTGACCGGCCTGCGCCACTCCACATGCGCGTCGGTCGTCCCACGCACGGACGCTTCGTAGGCGGCCTGCAGGCGCCTGGTGATCGCGCCCGGCTTGCCGTCCGTGACCAGCAGCTGGTCCACCGCGACCACGGGCTACAGTTCCTGCCCGGTGCCGCAGATGAACGCCTCCTCCGCGACATAGATCTCGGTACGGTCCACCGGTCGCTCCTCCACCGGCAGGCCCATCTCGCCGTCCAGCACGAGCACCGTGTCGTGCGTCACGCTCTCCAGGACGTCGCTCCAGCGTGACGGCGCGACGCGCCACCCGTCGCGCACCAGGAACAGACCGGCCGCCTCACTCGCCGGCCGCCACCTCCACCGTCGTCTCCAGCCCGAACGCAGCACCGAGCGCCTCGACGCGGCGCACGACGCTCTCGCCGGCGAAGACGCCGCTGCCCTCCACCAGGCGCAGCACCAGCCGCCCGCCGCGCCGGACCAGCGCGGTGCCGGCGAGCAGCGCCGGCGTGCCGCCGGAGAGCGTGTAGGCGAGGCGCAGCGCCGCGCCCAGCATCTCCGCCCGGCGGACCGCGGCGGCGTCCAGCAGAGTGCGGCTGGTCGCAAGCCAGGGCGCGTCCGGCTCGGCCTCGTAACGCAGCGCCACGACCAGGGCGAGGAAGGCGCGCGCGTGATGGTCGAGCCCGACGCCGGGCTGGCGCAGCACGCGCAGGAAAGCCTGCTCGGCGCGGTAGTCCGGGTGGTCGTGGCTGCCGATGTCGCTCACCCAGCAGGCCGCAGCGCGCAACGCCCGCTCGGCCGCGCGCTCGCCCTCGAAGAGCGGCGCGGTCCAGCGGAACAGCGCCTCGGGCA
>JADGHI010000218.1 GCA_019689515.1 Acetobacteraceae bacterium
GGGCTAGGCACCCCGCGCACCGCCGCGGTAGGCGGCATCACCTCACCGCATACACGTCATACACGGGCCCGCTCGGCGGCCGCTGCCCGACACCGACCGCCAGCACGCGGTTCAGCCAGCCGGCATCCGCATCGCCCGTCTCGAACCGGATCGCCGTGCGGAAGTAGTACTCCCTCGGGTCCACGGTTTCGCCGCGCCCCATGCGCGCCAGCACCTCCGGCGAGGCCGTCCGCAGCCCCGTGTAATGCATGTAGACGATCACGCCGGAGTCCAGCCGCAGCGTCAGGCGAACGTCCATATGCGCCGTGCCGTCCGCCTCCACGCGCAGCCAGTCCGCCGCCGTCGCGGGCAGAACCTCGCCCTTGAGCTTCGGCCCCTCGATCCGTCCGCCGGTCACCGGCACGACGCGCAGCTCGCCGCCGCGCACGCCGCCGACCATCTGTGGCGTGCCGGCGTCGAGCGACATGCGGAACAGGAACTCGGTCTTCAGCGGCAGCGGCGCATCCATGGCGGCATCCTCCTCCCTCAAGGCCAGGATGCCGCCAGTCTGCTACGGCTTCACCGCTGCCGCCAGGGCAGGCCCTCCGCCTTCCAGCCACCGCGTGTGCCCCGGTGGCCTTCCTCATCCACCGGCCCCTCGAAGCCGTCGGCGACGTTGAAGGCGTGCGGGAAGCCCGCCGCCTGCGCCGCCTGCGCGGCGGCGAGGCTACGGGCCCCCGAGCGGCAGATGAAGTAGAGCCGGTGCAGCGGCGTCAGCCCCGCCTTGCGCAACTGCTCGACGAACTGGCCGTTCAGTTGCATCGACGGGTAGAGCTGCCACTGCACCAGGACCGGCTGCTTCCCCGTCGCGCTGAGGTCGGGCAAGCCCACATAGGTCCACTCCGCCTCGGTGCGCACGTCCACCAGCGCCGCCTGCGGGTCATCCCTCAGCGCCTCCCAGGCAGCACGCGGCGCAACGTCCGGGACGCCGGCCATGTCGGCGCTCAGCCCTGCAGTTCCACGTAGCGGATATAGGGCTTCTTCGCCTCCCAGCCCTGCGGGAACAGCTTCTTCGCCTCATCGTCCGGGAGGGTCGGCGCGATGATCACCCGCTCGCCGGGCTTCCAGTTCACCGGCGTCGCGACCCTCTTCTGCGCGGTCAGTTGCAGCGAGTCGATCACGCGCAGGATCTCGTCGAAATTCCGGCCCGTGCTCATCGGATAGACGAGGATCAGCTTGATCAGCTTGTCCGGCCCGATGACGAAGACGTTGCGCACCGTCTGGTTGTCGGCCGCCGTCCGCCCCTCGGAGGTGTCGCCCGCGTTCGCCGGCAGCATGCCGTAGAGCTTGGAGATCCGGAGGTCCGGGTCGCCAATCATCGGGTAGTTCGGCGCGGTCCCCATCACGTCCTCGATGTCCTTGGACCAACCCTTGTGGGACTCGACCGGATCCACGCTGAGGCCGATGATCTTGACGTTGCGCTTCTGGAACTCGGGCATGAGCCTGGCCATGTAGCCGAGCTCGGTCGTGCAGACGGGCGTGAAGTCCTTCGGGTGCGAGAAGAGAACTGCCCAGGAGTCGCCGATCCAGTCGTGGAATCGAATCCGGCCCATCGTCGTGTCGGCTTCGAAGTCGGGCGCGATCTGTCCAAGCTGCAGCGTCATGGTGCCTCCTCCTAATCTCAATCGCTGAATCTCTGGTCCCGAATTGGGCCCCGACCCCGCCGCGCGAGGCAAGGCTAAAATGAGCGCGTGAGCGGGACCTCGCAAGCAAACTCGCAAGCGGCGCCCCGACGCAGGCGCTCCCCCCTGGCGCAAGGGCGCCGGCCGGGCCTTAATCGGGGCGTATGAAACGGCCTGTTGAGGCCGGTCGATCGTCAGGGAGGTTCGCGTCCATGCTGGGGCTGATGCAGGACTGGCCGCTGCTGCTGCACCGCCTGATAGACCATGCGGCCCGCCATCACCCGCGGCGGGAGATCGTCACCCGCTCGGTGGAAGGCCCCATCCACCGCACCAACTGGGCCGCGATCCGCCAACGCTCCCTTCGCGTCGCCCAGCGCCTGGCGCGCGACGGCATCCGGCTGGGCGACCGCGTGGCGACCATGGCGTGGAACACCTGGCGCCACCTGGAGGCGTGGTACGGCATCGCCGGGATCGGGGCGATCTACCACACGGTGAACCCCCGGCTCTTCCCCGAGCAGATCGCCTGGATCCTCAACCACGCGGAAAGCCGCGTGATGATGGCCGACCTCACCTTCGTCCCGTTGCTCGAGACGCTGGCGCCGAACCTGCCGCATATCGAGCGCTACATCCTGCTCACCGACGCCGCGCACATGCCAGCCTCGACCACCCTGCCCAACGCGGTCCCCTACGAGGAGTGGCTCGCCGAGGCGGATGGCGACTTCGCCTGGGCGAGCTTCGACGAGAACACCGCGGCCGGGCTGTGCTACACCTCCGGCACGACCGGCGAGCCCAAGGGGGTGCTCTACTCGCACCGCTCGAACGTGCTGCACGGCATGGCCTGCTGCGTGCCGGACGCCTTCGGCCTCGCGGCGCGCGACCGGGTGATGCCGGTGGTGCCGATGTTCCACGCCAATGCCTGGTCGCTGGCCTTCAGCACGCCAATCGCCGGCGCGGCGCTGGTGATGCCGGGCGCGAAGCTCGATGGCGCCTCCGTCCACCAGTTGCTGGAGGAGGAGCGCGTCACCTTCACCGCCGGCGTGCCGACCGTATGGCTGATGCTCCTCCAGCACCTGGAAGCCACAGGCGCCCGGCTCTCGACGCTGGAGCGGGTGGCGATCGGCGGATCGGCCTGCCCGCGGGCGATGACCCAGGCCTTCCAGGACCGGTACGGGGTGCAGGTGATCCATGCCTGGGGCATGACGGAGATGTCGCCCGTCGGCACCCTCGCCGGCCCGAAGCCGGAGGTCGCGCACCTGACGGGCGAGGCGAAGCTCGACCTGCAGGAGCGGCAGGGCGCGGCGATGTTCACCGTGGACATGAAGATCACCGACGACGAGGGGCGGGAACTGCCCTGGGACGGCAAGACCTTCGGCCGGCTGAAGGTCCAGGGCCCCGCCGTCGCGCGGCGCTACTACCGGCGGGAGGAGGAGATCCTCGACGCCGACGGCTACTTCGACACCGGCGACGTCGCGACCATCGACGAGAACGGCTACATGAAGATCACCGACCGGTCGAAGGACGTGATCAAGTCGGGCGGGGAGTGGATCAGCTCGATCGACCTCGAGAACCTCGCGGTCGGCCATCCGGACGTGGCCGAGGCAGCGGTCATCGCGGTGCCGCATCCGAAGTGGGGCGAGCGGCCGCTCCTGCTCGCCGTGCCGAAGCCCGGGCGGGAGCCGACGAAGGAGGCGCTGCTCGACTTCCTGCGCCCGAAGATCGCGAAGTGGTGGCTGCCGGACGATGTGGTGTTCGTCCCGGAACTGCCGCATACGGCGACCGGCAAGCTGCTCAAGACGAAGCTGCGCGAGGACTACCGGAACTACAAGCTGCCCGGGTGAGCGCGCGGATGGCGGCAGCGCGGCGGCGCGACGGAGAGAGCAAGACGTGAGCGAGACGACGACGACCACCACCACCACCACTGCGCGTGTCCTCGGCGTGCTCGGCGGCATGGGACCGCTGGCGAGCGCGCAATTCATGCTCCGCCTGACGCTGCTCACCCCCGCCGAGCGCGACCAGGACCACATCCCCGCCGTCCTGTGGTCCGACCCGCGCGTGCCGGACCGTACCGCCGCGCGCCTCGCCGGAGGCGAGGATCCGCTGCCCTGGCTCGTCCGCGGCCTGCGCGGGCTGGAGGCGGCGGGCTGCGGCGCCGTCGCGATCCCCTGCAACACGGCGCATGGCTGGTACGAGGCGATGCGCGAAGCGACGCGCCTGCCGATCCTTCATATCGTGGACGCCGCGGCGGAGGAGCTGCGCCGCCAAGGCGTCGCGGACGGCCCGGTCGGCGTCATGGGTACGGCGGGCACCTTGGCGATGCGGCTCTATCAGGACCGGCTGGGGTCCCTCGGCTATGCCTGCCTCACCCCCGGCGAGGAGGAGATGGCGCGGCTGGTGACGCCGGCAATCGCCGCAGTGAAGGCGAACCGCGTCGCCGAGGCCTACGCCCCGCTTGCCGAGGCGGCACGGGCGCTCGCCGCGCGCGGCGCGCGGGCGGTGGTGCTGGGCTGCACCGAGATTCCGCTCGGCATCGCCGCGGGGCCCGCCCTCCCCTTCCCGGTCGTGGACACGATCGATGCCCTGGCGCGCGCGGCGATCGACTGGGCGCGCGGCGGCAGCGACATGCGGTAGCCTCCGCCCCCCCGCGTGCCGCGACTGGCGCGGCGGTGCAGCGCATCCACACCAAGGGTTAGAGTCTGCGCGATACGCCCGTGGATAAGGTGAGGCGCCCGGCATCCTCCAGCCCTGCCTGCCGCCTCCCGCCCCTTCTCGGCCTGACCACCGTCGGGCCTACCAACGGCCGGACTCGGCTGCGGTATTGATCCACGCCCAGGTGTTTCCATTCAGGGCGACGCAGCCCAACGGGGCGTCGCCGCTCCGGAGTCCATCCGGCTCTCCCTGGCCGCCTCGGCGGGGCGCGCCCCGAAGAGGAGTGGTCACCGCCCGGGCCCGCGGCGCGAGTATCCGCAAATTGACGCCGCGTGGCCCGTGCTGAGGCGTAGGCTCATTCTGCGGCCCAGCGCCGCGCCGGGAGGTGGAGGCGTGGATGCACAGACGCACCATGTTGGTCGCCGCCACCTCGGGTGCGGTGCTTCACGCCTGTCCGCCGCTGGCCCGGCAACGCGAAGGACCGCCACCCGCCGAGGACGAGGGGCTTGATCTGCTGCTCGTCCTGGCCGTGGATGTCTCTCGCTCGATCGACGAGGACGAGGCGCTGCTGCAACGTGAAGGCTACCGCGGCGCCATCACCGACCCGGTGGTGGTCGCGGCGATCCGCAGTGGTGCCACTGGCGCGATCGGCCTGGCCTATGTCGAGTGGGCCGGCGACATGTACCAGCGCCTGGTCGTACCCTGGACGCGCATCGCCTCGCAGGCTGACGCCGACGCCTTCTCGGAGCGGCTCGCCGGGCGGCCACGCCGCGAGGTCCCCACCCTCCTGCTGGACCTCCACACCTCCATCTCGGGCGGCATCGACTTCTCGCGCAGGCTGATGTCGGAGTCGCCCTGGGAGGCGAGCCGCCGGGTGATCGACGTCTCGGGCGACGGAGACAACAACAGCGGGCCGCCGGCCGAGGAGGCGCGCGACCGAGCCATTGCCGAGGGCATCAGTGTCAACGGGCTGGCGATCGTCAACGACCGCCCGCCCTTCGCCTATTCCGGGCCGGTGCCGCTGGAGGAGTATTTCCGGGAGTGCGTGGTCGGCGGCCCGGGCGCCTTCGTGGTCGAGGCGAAGGACTTCGCCGACTTTCCCCAGGCGATCCGACGCAAGCTCGTCCGCGAGATCACGGGATTCGCGATGGCGCTTGCACCCGGCTGATGCGGCTTCGGGGCCGCACCCGGGCGGCCCTTTCGGGATGCGAAGCCGCCGCCGTCTCGACGCCGACCGCCGCCCAGGCGGTCCAGGTCTTGAAAGCCTCCTCTGCCGCCCGCTCCCCTGCCGCCCCGAAGGATGGGGCAGAAAGGGCCGGCCAGGGCCGCCGATCGTTCCGGTATCCGCCGCGGGCGGCGCCTGCAGCGGCCTTCAGCCCCCCGGCGGCACGAACATGTAGCCGACGCCGCGGACGGTGCGGATCGCCTCGGGCCGGGCCGGATTGCGCTCGACCTTGCGGCGCAGCCGCATGATGCGGAGGTCGATCGCGCGGTCGAAGGCCTCCGGCTCCTCGCGCTCGCTTGTCGCCTCCAGCAGCCAGTCCCGCTGCAACGGCCGGTTCGGGTGCTGGGTGAGCAGGCGGAGCAGCGCGAATTCGCTTGGCGTCAGCGGGTCCTCAGACCCATCGGGCAGGATCAGCACGCGCCGCGTCACGTGCAGCAGCGCGGCGCCGACGGGGATGCAGTCAGCCGGCAGGGCGGGGCGCTGCGACTCGGTCGCCGGCGCGGTGCCGCCGCCGGCCACGCCGCCGCTGCGCCGCAGGACGGCCTTGATGCGGGCGAGCAGCTCGCGCGGCTCGAACGGCTTGGGGATGTAGTCGTCGGCACCGGATTCGAGCCCAACCACCCGGTCCACGAGATCGCCGGCGGCGGTCAGCATGATGATCCCGACCTGCTGGCTGCGGCCGCGCAGCCAGCGCGCAAGGGCGAAGCCGTCCTCGCCTCCCGGCAGGCCGACATCGAGCAGGACGACATCGGGCATGGCCGCCTCCACGGCGGCACGGCAGGACGCCCCGTCGTCGGCGGTGGCAACCTGGAGGCCCTGCATGGCCAGATACTGCTCCACCGCCTGGCGCTGGAAGGGATCGTCCTCCACCACCAGGATCGTGGGTCCCGCCGCGCCTGACATGTGCTCCCCCCCCGCCCCACGATTCCGCAGCGCAACACCAAATTGGCGTTGTATCCGGCCCGGCGTCAAACGCCGCGGCCGGTGCCGGTGCTCCGCCCCCCCCGGCGTCTTGTGCCCCGGCC
>JADGHI010000219.1 GCA_019689515.1 Acetobacteraceae bacterium
ACCGGGCCCCCCCGGGGGGGGCCCCCCGGCGGGGGCCGCGGGGGGGGGGCCCCGCCGCCGCTTCCTGGTCGAGCGCGGCGAGCGCGCTGAGGGCATGCTCCTCCGCCGCCGCGAAGGAGAGCGAAAGGGCGTCGAGCGCCGGTACCTCGACCGCGCCGCCGCGCCAGGGCCGCCGGGCACCGGCGGCAGCGCCGGCTGTGGCGGGCGGCACCTCGTAGCAGAGCTGGGCGAGGGCGCGCGCCTCCGCCGCGAGGCGGTGCAGCACCCCGGGCGGCACCGTCGTGGGGGAGGGCTGCGCCCAGGGCACCGCCGGCACGGCGACAAGGCCGAGCAGGAGCGGGAGCAGGAGGAGCAGGCGGCGGGACGGGGCCGCCGCGGTTCCGGGCGATCCCTGGCCGCCGCTGTGCCGGAAATGGTGTGCGCGCATTTCGTCCTCGCGCGCCGTGGGTCCATGCAGCGACATGGTGTGGGTTGCCGCGCGGCGCCAGGGCACCGGCTACGGTTCGTGCTCCTCCGCCGCTGTCGGGCCTGTGGCGATCATGCTGCCAGCGGCCTTTCGCCACGCCGTGGCGGCGTCGTCCCGCATACCTGGTTCTCCGGCCAGTGCACCGTTCCCGGAAGCCACCCGCCGGCGCACCGGACGATGGGCCGCGATGCACGAGGCGCGGGTTGCGGCGTCCTTTGCCGCCGGCTACCCGCCCGCCCCGTGAACTACCGCCACGCCTTCCACGCCGGCAATTTCGCCGACTGCATGAAGCACGCGCTGCTCGTGTGGTTGCTCCACGCGCTGCGCCGCAAGGAGGCTCCCTTCGCCGTGCTCGACACCCATGCCGGGCGCGGCGAATACGACCTCTCCGCCCCGGAGGCCGAGCGCACCGGGGAATGGCGTCAGGGCATTGGCCGGCTGCTCGGCCTCACCGCCGAGGAGGGGCCGCTCGCCGACTATGTCGCGCTCACCCGCGCCCTCGGCGCGCCGGCGCGCTATCCCGGCTCGCCGGCGCTGGTCCGCGCGCTGCTGCGCCCGCAGGACCGCCTCATCTGCGTCGAGCTGCATCCGGAAGACCACGCCGCGCTCGCCGCACGGTTCCGCGGCGACCGGCAGGTCGCGGTCCATCGGCGCGACGGCTGGGAGGCGCTGCGCGCCCTCACCCCGCCGCCCGAGCGCCGCGGCCTGGTGCTGATGGATCCGCCCTTCGAGCAGGAGGGCGAATTCGACCGCCTGGCCGAGGCCATCGCCCTGCTGCGGCGCCGCTTCCGCGCCGGCATCCTCGCCGTCTGGTACCCGATCAAGCACCGCGCCCCGGTGCGCGCCTTCCACGCCGCGCTCGCCGCGGGCGAGGCGCGCGACCTGATCGCGGCGGAGCTCTGGCTGCGCGAGCCGACGGATCCGACACGGTTGAACGGGTGCGGCCTGCTCGTCGCGAACGCCCCCTTCCGCTTTACCGAGGAATGCGGTCCGATGCTGGCTGCGCTGCTCGCCGCGCTGGGCGAGTGTGATTCGGGCGAGGGCTGGGCGGTAACGCGGATCGTTGAGGAGTAGACCGTATGCCGCAACACAAGCATCCGTCGCCCGCGCCGCAGCAGCGTCCGAAACTGTGCGTGCTTGGTGCCGGCGCCTGGGGCACCGCGCTCGCCCTGCAGGCGGCGCGCGGCGGCAACCCGGTGACGATCTGGGCACGCAACCCGGATCGCGCGGCGGAGATCGAGGCGACGCGGGAGAACGCTCGCTACCTTCCCGGTGCCCGGCTTGGCCCGTTGGTGCGGGTCACCGCCGACCCTGTCGAGGCGTTGGACCGTGCCGCCTTCGTGCTGGTGGCGGTGCCAACTCAATTCATGCGCTCGGTCCTCTCCGCCTTGCCCGATACCGGCGCGCCGCTGATCGTCTGCGCCAAGGGGGTGGAGAAGGACACGCTGCTGCTGCCGCTGGAGATCGCCGCCGCGGTGCGCCCGGGTACGCCCTCTGCGGTGCTCTCCGGACCGAATTTCGCCCATGAGGTCGCGCGCGGCCTGCCCGCGGCCGCGGTGGTGGCGAGCCATGACGTGGCGCTGCGCAACCTCTGCGCCGATCTCCTCGGCACGCCCGGCTTCAGGCTCTATGGCGGGGACGACCCGATCGGGGTGCAGGTCGGCGGTGCGGCGAAGAACGTCATCGCCATCGCCGCCGGCGCGGTGATCGGCGCGGGCCTCGGCGAGAATGCGCGCGCCGCGCTGGTCACGCGGGGCCTCGCGGAGCTCTCGCGGCTGACGGTGGCGCTCGGCGGACGGCAGGAGACGGCGGCGGGGCTGTCGGGCCTCGGCGACCTGCTGCTGACCACGACTGGCCCCGGCAGCCGCAACACCTCCCTCGGCGCGGAGCTGGCCCGCGGCGTGCCGCTGGAGAAGGCGATCGCCACCCGCGTCGGCATCGCCGAGGGCGTGGAGACTGCCCCGGCCATCGTCGCCCGCGCGGAGCAGGTCGGGGTCGAATTGCCGATCTGCGCTGCGGTGAAGGGGCTGCTGGCTGGCGAGATCACGGTCGGCGACGCCATGGGCCGGCTGCTCGCGCGGCCGCGGCGCGACGAATAGGGGCCGGGCGGAGCGGCAGGCGCAAGGGGCCCTCGGGCCGGAGCCTGCCCGTCCGCCCGAGACGCAGGCCGGAGGATGGACGGACGACGGACGGACGCCCGCCACGGCGCCGCCCCGTCCGGTCGGCCCATGCAGGGTCACGACGGTGGGTGCGCGCGTAACCAGGCATGGATCATTCTGTTATGCCGTTGCTATAACGCCCTGGTCGAATAATCCGTCGGCTTGATGCCCGCCGACCGCGCTGGCTGGCACGGAACCAGCGGCCAGGGTGCCCGCTTCCGCGCCAAGTGACCGACCATCACGCGAGCCGAGCTTATCCTCCCCATTCCATGCCCGACATCCCGCTCCCGACCGAACCGCTGCCGCCGCCCCTGCCGGAGAGGGCGGCGCTGTTCCTCGATTTCGACGGGACGTTGGTGGAGATCGCGCCGACGCCGGATGCGGTGCAGGTGCCGCCCACGCTCCTGCCCGCGCTGGACCGGCTCGCCCAGCGGCTCGACGGGGCGCTGGCGGTGGTCAGCGGGCGGCCGATGAAGGATCTCGACCGCTTCCTCCCCCTGCCGATCGTGAAGGTCGGCGATCACGGGGCGGCGCTGCGCCTCGGCCCCGAGGCGCCGGTGATCGGCCCGAACCTCCCCGTGCCGCCGCCCGAATGGCGCGCCCGCGCCGCCGCACTGGCTGCCCGCTTCCCCGGCGCGCTGCTTGAGGAGAAGGCCCATGGCTTCGTGCTGCACTACCGCCTCGCCGGCCCGGAGGCCGGGGAGGCGGCGCGCGACCTGCTCGCGTCCATGGTCGCCGAGCAGCCCGAGCGCTTCACCCTGCTCGCCGCCCGCAAGGCCTGGGAGTTGCGCCCGCGCGGCGTCTCCAAGGCGAGCGCGGTGGCCGCTCTGATGGCCCGCCCGCCCTTCGCCGGCCGCGTGCCGGTGTTCATCGGCGACGACGCGACCGACGAGGAGGGCATGGCGGAGGCCCGCGCCGCGGGTGGGATCGGCCTGCGGCTGCAGGATGCCTTCGGCACGCCGGCCAGGCTGCGCGCCTGGCTCGAGGAAGCCGTGGCGCAGGCGGCGGAGGATGACGCCAGCGCCGGCAGTGGCGCGCCATCGGCAGCACCCGCGGCTGAGACCGGACGGGCGCGGCGCGCGCCGCCGTCGGACATCCCGCCGCCTCCGAAGCCGTCCCCGGAGGGTGCCTGCTGATGGCGCGCCGCACCGAGTCGAGGCACGCCGGAGCGGCGTATGGTGCGCCGGCTGCGGGCATGGACCGGACCCGGCGCCTGGTGATCGTCGCCAACCGCGTGCCCAATCCGCGCGAGCGCGGCGCCAGCGCGGGCGGCCTCGCCGTCGCGCTGCAGGAGGCGATCTCCGGCCGGGAGGCGATGTGGTTCGGCTGGTCCGGGCAGATCACCGAAACCACTGCCACGACGCCGCGCCTGACGCGCCACCGCCGGCTGACCTACGCCACGCTCGATCTCGGCGCTGAGGACTATCGCCGCTACTACCAGGGCTTCGCCAACGCCTCGCTGTGGCCGATGCTGCATTACCGGCTCGGCATCACGCAGTTCGACCGCGAGGACTACGCCGGCTACCGCGCGGTGAACGCCGCCTTCGCCGCCGCCCTTGCCCCGCTGCTGCGGCCCGACGACACGATCTGGGTGCACGACTTCCACCTCTTTCCGCTGGGCGGCAAGCTGCGCCGCCTCGGCGGCGCGGCCGGGGCGCGGCGTCGGATCGGCTTCTTCCTGCACGTCCCCTTTCCGCCGCGCAGCGTCTTCCTTGCCCTGCCGCGCGCGGATGAGCTGCTCGCCGACCTCGCCGCCTACGACGTGATCGGCGTGCAGACCGAGGAGGACGCGGCGCATCTGCGCGACGCGCTGCGCCGTGCCGGCCATGCGGCGGCGGCGCGGCGGGTCGGCGCCTGGCCGGCCGGCATTGATGCGGAGGGCTTCGCCGCGATGGCCGAGCGGGCGGCGCGCGGACCGGAGGCGGCGCGCCTGCGTGCCTCGCTGGTCGGGCGGGCGCTGGTGATCGGCGTGGACCGGCTCGACTACACCAAGGGGCTGCCGCACCGCTTCATCGGCTACGGCCGCCTGCTCGCCGGGTTCGACGGGCGTCACCTCGGCGACGTCACCTACCTCCAGTTTGCGCCCGTCTCGCGCTCGGAGGTCGCCCAGTACCGCGCCCTGCGGCGCGAGCTCGACGAGCTGACGGGCCGGATCAACGGGCAGTACGCGGAGTTCGACTGGGTGCCGCTGCGCTACATCACCCGCGCGGTGGCCCGCACGACCCTGGCCGGCTTCATGCGCATCGCCCGGGTCGGCCTGGTGACGCCGCTGCGCGACGGGATGAACCTGGTCGCCAAGGAATACGTCGCCGCGCAGAACCCCGAGGACCCGGGCGTGCTGGTCCTGTCCCAGTTCGCCGGAGCGGCGGGCGACCTCAAGGGTGCGCTGGTGGTCAACCCGCTCGACCCGGACGAGATCGCCGAGGCGCTGGACCGCGCGCTCAGCATGCCGACGGCGGAGCGCATCGCACGCTGGCGGCAGATGATGGAGGCGGTGCGCACCAACGACGCCGCCGCCTGGTCGCGCGGCTTCCTCGCCACGCTGGAAGGCGGCAGTGCCAGTGCCCTGGCCGCGGAGCACGGCGGCAAGGCGGCGTAGGCGCCCGGCCGGACCGCCGCCGCGCCGCGCTCGCCCGGCCCGTTCAGCTCATCGGCACCATGACGTGCTTGCGGTAGGCGGGGCGCTGGCCAAGCCTCTCGTACCAGCCGCGGAGATTGGCCAGGTCCGCCCGCTCGATCGGCAGGTTGAACCAGCGATAGGCCTGGATGCCGAGCGCGATGTCGGCGATCGTGAACGCCGATCCCGCGATGAAGTCCCGCCCCGCGAGCTGCGCGTCGAGGATGCGCCACAGCTCCTCCGCCGCGTCGCGCGCCTTGGCGGCCGCGGCGAGGTCGCGGTCCTTCTCCGGCGTCCGCACGTAGGTGAAGAAGATCGTCGTCATCGGCCCGTTCACGCGCGAGAGCTGCCAGTCCATCCAGCGCTCGACATCCGCCCGCTCGCGCGGCGCGCTCGGGTAGAGCGCGGCGCCGCCGGGCCGCGTGTTGCACAGGTAGCGCAGGATCGAGTTGCTCTCCCAGAGCGTGTACCCGTCCTCCTCTTCGATGGTGGGGACCAGGGCGTTCGGGTTCTTCGCCAGGTAGTCCGGGTCCCGGGTGCGGCCGAAGGCACCGCCGGCGTCGATGCGTTCATAGGCCACGCCCAGCTCGTCGCAGAGCCAGAGCACCTTCATTACGTTGCTCGAGCTCGTCCGGCCCCAGATCTTCAGCATGGCGCGTCTTCTCCTCCCGCTGCGCGGCGGCCACGGTAGGCGCGGGGCGGGGCGGGGTCCAGTTGCGCCGCGGGCGCGGAAGGGCGATTTAGCGCGGCGATGGGTCCGTCCGCGCTCGCTGCTCTGCTCGTTGCCGTGCTCGCCGCCGCCGCGCCGCTCTTCGCGCAGAGCAGCGAGGACTGGTGGGGCCTCGCCCCCTGTGCGCTCTGCCTCTGGCAGCGCTGGCCCTACTGGGTTGCGGCGGGGCTCGCCCTGGCGGCGGCGCTGCTGGTCGGGCGGGCGCGGCGCGTGCTGCTCAGCCTGGCCGGCGTCGCGGTGCTCGTCTCGGCCGCGATCGCGGTGCTGCACCTCGGCGTGGAGCAGGGCTGGTGGCCCTCGCCTCTGCCGGGATGCCAGGCGCCGACCGCCGCGGGAGGTAGCACGCCGAGGAGCGTCGAGGACCTGATGCGCGGACTCGCCCCGGCGCCGACCAAGCCTTGCGACGCGCCGACCTATCTGATCGAGGGGCTGCCGGTCTCCATGGTGGCGATGAACCTGCTCTACGCCCTGGGTCTCGGCGGCCTCACCCTGTTCCTGGCGGCGAGGAGGTCCCGCATATGACGAACGACGCTGCGTCGGTCCCCACCGCTGCCACCGGCGAGCCCCGCCT
>JADGHI010000220.1 GCA_019689515.1 Acetobacteraceae bacterium
CTCCGCCTCGGCACGGGCCGCCTGCGCCTCGGCAATGCGGGCATCAATCGCGGCGAGCGCGCGCGGGTCGCCGCCGTCGGCCGCGGCCGCGTCGCGCTCGGCGAACAGGGCGCGCAGGCTGCGGTCGGCGTCCTGGAGGTGACGCACCGCCTCGGCCACGCGCGGGTTGCCCTGCGAGGCGCCGAGCCGCGCCGCGGCCTGCGCCACCAGCCGCCCGGTCTGGGCGCGCTGGGCGAGCTGCGCTGCCTCGAACATCTCGGCCTGCAGGGCGGCCGTGGCATCGCCGCGCCCCGCGCGCGCCACCTCCTCGGCCAGCGCGTCGAGGTAGGGCATCACCAGGCCGACCGGCAGGCCGATCTGGCGCTCGCGCAGGATCCGCGCACCGGCGCGGAAGGCGGCGAGCGCCTCGGTGTGCCGCCCGGTCTCGCGCAGCCGCGCGCCGGAGAGGAACAGCGTCGCCGCCTCCGGCCGCTCGCCCGGCAGGGCGCGTCCGAAGCGCTGCGCCGAGGCGGTGAGGAGCTGGGCGCCCTCCGCCCTCTCCCCCGCCGCGACCAGCGAGCCGGCCTGGCTGCGCAGGCTGCGGCCGACCAGCAGGGGAGGCTCGAGCCCGGCCCGGCGCAGCAGCTCGCGCGAGTCGCGCGCCAGCGTCGCCCCCTCGGCCGGCCGGCCGGCGCGGGCAAGGGCGACGCCGCGCAGCCGCCGCGCCTCCGCCAGGCCGATGATGGCGGACTGGGTGACGGGGTCGAGCAGCAGGCTGTTCTCGCTCAGCTCGTCGCCCTCGACCGAGTTCGCCGCCACGGCCTCCATCGGGGCGAGCCGCGCATAGGCGGCCTCGGCGCGCTCGAGCATGGCCGCCGCCTGCGCGGGCTCGCCGCGGTTGAGCAGGTCGAGGCCGAGGTAGTGGATCAGGCGCGCGGTGGTCGTCGGGTCCGCCGCGCGCGGGGCGAGCGCCTCGGCGCGGGCGAAGAGCGGGCGCGCCTGGGTGTGCCGCCCCTGGTTGGACAGGTTGAGCGCGAGGTGCATCAGCGGCGCCGCGAGGTTCGGGTCGTCGCGCCCCAGCACGCGCTCCTGCAGCGCGAGGGCGGCGCGGTAGGCCTCCTCCGCGGCGGCGTAGTTCTCCGCCTGGTTCAGCTCGCGCCCGAGCGCCATGAGCTGCTCGTAGCGCCCGACCTCGGCGGCGCCGAAGGCATCGGCGGAGAGCCGCGCCACCGCGAGCGCCATCGCGGCGGAGCGCCCGCCCGACGCGGCGGTGCCGGCGCCTGCCCCCTGGCCGGCGACGAGGCGCTCGATGACCGGCAGCGCCGCGGCCACCCCATCCGCCGCGAACACCGTGCCGCGCGGCCCGGCGGCGACGACGGCGAGGTGCGGCCAGCCGCCGTTGCGCCGGGTGCAGGTGAGCAGACGCGCCGGTGTGCCGTTGCCGAGGGTGGTCCGCTGCGGCGGGCCACAGGTCACGCGCTGCTCCAGCCAGCCGCGCCAGAGGCCGCCCGCGGCGAGCGCGTCGAGCGACGCCGCGTCGCCGCTTCCCGCCAGCTCCAGCACACGGGCGGCGGGCTGGGTCCAGCCGCCGCAATAGACCTCGCGCGCCGAGGCGACCGGCAGGTCCGCAGGCGGGGCGCGCCCGGGCTGCACCGTGCACTCCTCGTTGCGCGCGTTGCGCCCGGCCGGCTCGCCCTGGACCGCGGTGGTGCCGCCCCGGTTGGCGCCGCCAGCAACGTAGGCCTCCGGCGGAGGCGCCGTGCAGGACGCGACGGCGCCGAGCAGCGCGGTGGCGAACAGCGCCGCCCGGACGACGCGCAGCGATCGCCCGGGGCCGGGGCCGTGGTCCTGGAGCGTCGCGAGCGGCGGCGGCAGCGGCAGCAGCGGACGCATGGTGCGTTGTTTCCCTCTCTGTCTCAGGCCGGGCGGAGCGGCGGCGGCGCCCCACCCGCGCCACGCGCGACCCGCCGGGCGGTGCGCCGGCCGGGCCTGGCACGATCTCGCCTCGGGCGAGGCCTCAGGCGAACCAGAACAGGCCATCGCTGACATCGGGCACATCGTCGTTGCGGATGATGCCCTCGGCGGAGCCGGCGAAGGAGCTCACGACGAGGCCGGAGGCAGGAGTGGCAAGGAGCGTCACGGCGAAGCGCTCGTCGGCCTCGACCAGCGAGTCGCCGCGGACCTCGACCACGATCTGTGCGGTCTGCTGGCCGGGCACGAAGGTCACCACGCCCGAGGGCAGCACGCCGCCCGCGAAGTCCGCCGCGTCCGCCGGGTTCGCCCCGGTGCCCGTGACCGACCAAGCCAGGGTGTGTTCCCGCACCGGCGCCTGATCCAGGGTGACCGTGTAGACATACTGCGTCGGCGCGCCGGGGCCGCCCTCGGCCTGGTCCGTCACGACCGGGGCGATCGCCGCGAGTGGGCGATCGTCGTTCTGGATCACCCCCACCGCGCGGCGCGCCCCGGGGTCGAGCGCCAGGCCCGCCGACGGGTTCGACAGCACCACCGCGAAGCGCTCGTTGGGCTCGACCAGCGCGTCGCCCTGTACCGTGACGACGATCTCCGCGCTGGTCTGGCCCGCCTCGAAGGTCACCACGCCCGAGGGCAGCACGCCGCCCGCGAAGTCCGCCGCATCCGCCGGGTTCGCCCCGGCGCCCACCACCGACCAAACGACGCTCTGCTCGCTGGTCGGTGCCTGATCCAGCGTCACGGTGAAGGTGTAGTTCGTCAGCTCCGACGGACCGCCCTCGGCCTGCGTGATCGTGGACGGGGAGATCCCCGCCCTCGCGGCGAAGGTGCCCTCGACGAAGTCCTCGATGCCGATCCCGCGCTCTCCGGTGTCCGACTGGATGCGCGCGACGAAGTCCGCGGCGCTCAGTGTGAAGTCGCGGTCCAGATCCACCACGACCCAGCCGGTGCCCGTCGCGGCGCCATCCGCCCCGGCCTCTGGCACCCACCAGGTCTGATAGACGCCGCGGCCCGCGGCCTCGCCGGGCAGGGCGAGGCCAATCGTCAGGACCGACTGCGCCGCCAGCGCCCCGCCGAAGATCAGCGGCAGCCGCCCACCAGGACCGGTCAGGGTCCCGTCGGCCTCGCTGATCTGCAGCAGGTCGCCCTCGGCGCGAAAGAAGTCCGTGACGACGTCCATCGCCCCGAGCGAGGACTCGACCGCCCGCCGCGGCGCGACGAGGATCTGGAAGATGTCGGCGCCGAGGCCGCCGATATAGGTATCGGCCCCCGCATCGCCCCGCAGGCGGTCGTTCCCATCGCCGCCGATGAGGCTGTCGTCACCGAGGCCACCCTCAAGGACATCGTCTCCCAGCCCGCCCTGGAGGGTGTCGTTCCCGCCGAGTCCACGCAGGACGTCGTCGCCCGCGAAGCCGGACAGCCAGTTCGCGGCCGCATTGCCGGTCAGCACATCGCTGAAGGCCGTGCCCCACAGGCCCTCGACCGAGGCATAGGTATCGCCCGCCGCATCGCCCGTGTTGAGCGAGGGATCGGAGAGCGAGGCCACGACCGCCGCCGTGGCGCCCCGGTAGCTGGCGAAGTCGAAGCCGGCACCACCGACCAGCCTGTCCCCCCCGGCGCCGCCGTCGAGCACGTCGTCGCCGGTGCCGCCCTCGAGCACGTCGTCGCCGGCGCCACCGGAGAGGGTGTCGTTGTCGCCGCCGCCAGAGAGCGTATCGGCCCCCGCGCCGCCCTGGAGGACATCGAAGCCGGTGCCGCCGACGATGGAATCGTCGCCCAGGCCGCCGACAAGCAGGTCGTCACCAGCGCCGCCGGAGAGCGTGTCGTTGTCGCCGCCGCCAGAGAGCGTATCGGCCCCCGCGCCGCCCTGGAGGACATCGAAGCCGGTACCGCCGACGATGGAATCGTCGCCCAGGCCGCCGACAAGCAGGTCGTCGCCGACGCCGCCATCGAGGGTGTCATTCCCCGCGCCGCCATAGAGGGTATCGGCACCGCCAGCGCCCCGGAGAGAGTCATCCCCGGCGCGTCCCTGCAACTCGTCGTCGCCCGCGCCGCCGTCCAGCGTGTCGTCACCGGCGCCGCCGTCGATGAAGTCGTTGCCGCCGCCGCCGAAGATCGTGTCGTTGCCGCCAAAGCCGCGGAGCTCGTTGGCCCCCGCGTTGCCGACCAGCGTGTCGTCGAAAAACTGGGTGCCCCAGAGCCCTTCGATGGAGATGTAGATGTCGCCCGCCGCCTCCCCGGTATTCGCTCCGGGATCCGCCAGCGAGGCGAACACGCCCCCGCCGGCCAGGAAGTAGCTGACGATGTCGAAGCCGGCGCCGCCGTCG
Organism: Acetobacteraceae bacterium; assembly: GCA_019689515.1. Lineage (GTDB taxonomy): Bacteria > Pseudomonadota > Alphaproteobacteria > Acetobacterales > Acetobacteraceae > Caldovatus. Next base: position 4,275 of record JADGHI010000220.1, read on the forward strand.
AGCGTGTCGTTGCCCAACCCGGTGCCAAAGATCAGGTCGTCGCCGCCACGGCCGCGGATCAGGTCGAAGCCGTCCTCCAGGAGGGGAACGCCCCCCACGAGGCCGCCGCCGCCCAGCGTGTCGTTCCCCGCGCCGCCGTCGATGACGTCGTCGCCCTCGAAGCCCTCGATGAGGTTGTCGCCGGCATCGCCCAGGAGCTGGTCGTCGAACCGCGAGCCGTACAGCCCTTCGATGCCGACATAGACGTCGCCGGCCGCGTCTCCCGTGTTGGCCGCGGGATTCGCGAGCGAGGCGAGCACGCTGTCGTTGGCGCTCCGGTAGGAGGCGATATCGAAGCCCGCGCCGCCGTCGAGCGTGTCGGCCTCCGCGCCGCCGTCGAGCGTGTCGTTCCCGTCGAGGCCAAGGATCGAGTCCGGCCCGGCGCCGGGTGGACCGCCAACCACGCCGGGGCTGACAAAGTCCGGACCGATCAGGTCGTCGCTCGCGGTCCCGATGACGGTGGTGCCCGGCGGCGTGAGGTCAACGGCGGTAAGGAACTCCGGATAGCCGCTGGGGGTACCGGGCCAGATGTCCCTGAGCCGCATGGTGCCCGCGGCGGTGCCGTCGGTGACCCAGAGTTCCCAGCCGTTCGTGCCATCGTCGGCCGTGAACACCAGCCGCCCATCGCCCAGCGGAGTGAAGTCGAAGGGAAAGCTGCTGCCGGAGTTCGGATTGATGTCGGCGACCATGTAGGTCCCGGCGGCGGTCCCGTCGGTGACCCAGAGCTCGTGGCCGTTGATTCCGTCGCTGGCCGCGAACACCACGCGGCCGTCGCCAAGCGCGGCGAAGCCCCATGGATCGCCGCTGGCCGGAATAGTGTCGTTATCCCCAGTATAATAGTAGATGCTCGGGTCGATGTCCGCGAGCAGGTCGGTCCCGTCCTCGGTCCCGTCGGTGATCCAGAGTTCCCTGCCGTTCGTGCCGTCGTTGGCCGAGAACACCAGCCGCCCATCACCGAGCGCGGTGAAGCCGGTGGGACGGCCGCCGGCGTACGAAAACGACGCTGCACCGAAACCGCCGCCGCCGCCGCCCGGCTGGATGTCCTTCAGCAGATAGGTCCCGTCCTCGGTCCCGTCCGTGACCCAGAGCTCGGTGTCCGTGACGCCGTCATTCGCCGCGAAAACGAGCCGCCCATCGGCGAGCAGGGCGAAGCCGTACGGGTACCCGCCGGCGCTACCTTCGTCGATGTCCTTCAGCAGGACGGTGCCGTCGGGCGTGCCGTCGGTGATCCAGAGCTCTGTGCCATAGGTGCCGTTATAGGCACTGAACACCACCCGGCCGTCACCGAGCGTGGCAAAGTTGGAAGGCCAGCCGCTGGCGGGAATCGTGTCGCCGCCGATGTCGTAGTAGCCGGTGTTGATGTCCTTCAGCAGGTAGGTCCCGGCCTCGGTCCCATCCGTGACCCAGAGCTCGAGGCCATACTCATCGTGGAAGGCCGTGAACACCAGCCGGCCGTCACCGAGCCGGCCGAAGGACCGGATATCGCTGCTACTTGGCCCGGGGTTGATGTCCTTCACCAGGTAGGTGCCGTCGGCCGTGCCGTCGGTGACCCAGAGCTCGTAGCCGTTGATGTCGTCGCTCGCGGCGAAGACCAGCCGTCCATCGCCCAGCGCGGCAAAGCTGAAGTAGGACTCGACCCCCGCGTAGATCCCGCTGTACGCGCCGGGCGCGATGTCCTTCAGCAGGTAGGTGCCGTCGGCCGTGCCGTCGGACACCCAAAGCTCGGTGCCGTATGTGCCGTCATCGGCCACGAACACGAAGCGGCCACCGGGCAGGCCGGCGAAGTGGCTGGGATAGCTGCTGAGGCTGCTTGGCGCGATGTCCTTCAGCAGGACGGTGCCGTCGGGAGTGCCGTCGGTGATCCAGAGCTCGACGCCATTGGTGCCGTCGTTAGCGGCGAAGACTACGCGCTGCGCCACCGGTCATCCCCTCGCTGGTCGATGGTGGTGGTGGTAGTGACGAATTCGCCCGATGGCCGGCCGTGTCCGGCCCCATCCCGGCCGCCTCGTCCACGCCGCCAGGGACGGCCGGGCACCACGGGCGGCACGTCCCCCGCCGCGGCGTCCTGCGCAGCGGTGGCGCCGGATGCAGCCGCCGAGGCGCCGCCGGCGGCGGCAGGGACCGTCGTCGGCCTCAATAGTCGTCCTCGGTCGTGTTCGGCAGCACGACGTCCGGATCGGCGAGCCGGCGGCGCGGGCGGCGCAGCCGGTACAGCACGGGCTCGGGC
>JADGHI010000221.1 GCA_019689515.1 Acetobacteraceae bacterium
GCCCCGGCCAGCCCCGGCCACCCGAACCCCGCCAACGCCCCGGCGGTAATCGCCGCGATCGACGAGGCGGTGGCCTTCGCCAAGGCCGGCCGGGTCGCCGGCGTGGTGACGAACCCGATCCAGAAGGCGACGCTCTACGCCGCTGGCTTCCCTCATCCGGGCCACACCGAATATCTCGGCGAGCTTGCCGGCATCCCCGGCCAACCGCCGGTGATGATGCTCGCCTGCCCGGAGCTGCGCGTCGTTCCGGTTACCGTGCACGAGCCGCTCGCCCACGCCATCGCGCGCCTGACGCCGGCGCTGATCGTCGAGCATGCGGTCATCACGGCCGAGGCGCTGCGTCGGGACTTCGGCATCGCCGCGCCGCGCCTCGCCATAGCCGGGCTGAACCCGCATGCCGGCGAGGACGGTACGCTCGGCACCGAGGACCGCGACATCGTCGCACCCGCCGTCGCGGAATTGCGCGCGCGAGGGATCGAGGCGCGCGGGCCGATGCCGCCCGACACGATGTTCACCCCTCTCGCCCGCCCGACCTATGACGCGGCGATCTGCCTCTACCACGACCAGGCGCTGATCCCCATCAAGACGCTCGACATGGCCGGCGGGGTGAACGTCACGCTCGGCCTTTCGATCGTCCGTACCAGCCCCGACCACGGCACCGCGCTCGACATCGCCGGTCAGGGGCGGGCCGATCCGTCCAGCCTGATCGCGGCGCTGCGCATGGCCGCCGCGATCGCGCGCCACAGGAGCCTCGCGCGATGACCCCGTTGCTGCTGTCGGTCAACGTCGATCACGTCGCCACCCTGCGCAACGCCCGCGGCGGCGTCTTCCCCGATCCGGTGGACGCCGCCCGCGCCGCCGTCGAGGCCGGCGCCGACGGCATCACCGTGCATCTGCGCGAGGACCGCCGCCACATCCGCGACCGCGACGTCGAGCGCATCCGCGCGGAGATCCCGGCGCCGCTGAACTTCGAGATGGCGGCGACCGAGGAGATGGTCGGCATCGCCACCCGCCTGCGCCCGCCCGCCTGCTGCCTGGTGCCGGAGAAGCGGCAGGAACTGACCACCGAGGGCGGCCTCGACGTGCTGCGCGCCGGCCCGGCACTGGCCGAGGCGGTGAAGCGGCTCGCAGGCGCGGGCATCCGCGTCTCGATCTTCGTCGAGGCCGACCCGGCGCAGATCGAGGCTGCCGCACGGATCGGCGCCACCTGCGTCGAGCTGCACACCGGCCCCTATGCGGAGGCGCCATCCTCGGCACGCGGCCCGCACCTGGACCGGCTGCGTCGCGGCGCGGAAGCCGCCGCCGCGGCGGGGCTGCAATGCCACGCCGGGCACGGCCTTACCTATGACAGCATCGGCGCGATCGCCGCGATCCCGCAGATCTCCGAGGTGAGCATCGGCCACTTCCTGATCAGCCAGAGCGTGTTCGAGGGCCTGCCAGCCGCTGTGCGCCGCATGAAGGCGCTGATCGCGGCGGCGCGGAACTGAAGCAGGCGCGGATCGTTGCAGCACGGGGCGGTCTGTCCGCCCGCCGCTGCCGCGAGGGTCCCGTGACGCCGCAACAGCACCGTGGCGAACCGCCACCGCGCCTCCACTTCTGCCCGCCCCTGGCCGATCGCCGACCGGGGATGCCGCACGTTGAGGTCGCTGCCCAGGTAATCCCCTTCCCGCGGCCTCCGCCTTCCGGCCCCCGATCCGAATTGCTGCGCCCCTCGCCACCACCACGCCGCCCGCGCATGCGGCGGGTGGCACTCGGGGCGCTGTTCGCGGGCTTGGCCGTGACCTGGATGCTCGGCTGAACCGGGCCGCTTCCAGCCGTGCCAAGCGAAACGGCGACTCCGCTCAGGCGGCCGGACGAAGGCCCGCGCCCGGCACAACGGGACCTGGCCGTTGCAGGCGCCGGCGAGGAATGGATCAGCCGCGCAGCGGCAGACAGGTCCGTCCGCTGGCGCGCAGGCGAGCACAGAACTCGCGCGCTGCGCCGAGACTGTCGAAGCCTTCGGCGCGCACCCGCCAGATCTCGCCCCCGCCCTCGCGCGGCACCCGCATGATCACCGGGCGTCGCGCTTCGAAAAGCTCGGGGAATTCGCGGCTCAGGCGGCGCCATTCCTCACGCGCGGAAGCCTCGGTCGGCAGCGCGGCGAGTTGCACCTTGTGCCCGATGGCGCCGCCCGATTCGAGAGGCTGCGCAGCGGAGGCATCCGTCGCCGCACCTGTGGGTTCCGCAGCGCGAACCGGCGCCGGCGTCGGCTCCGTCGCGCTCTCGGAAGGTGCGCCTGCTGCTGCGACCGGCGCCGATTCCACCCGTGTTGCGGGCGACGGCGCGGCGGCGGGTGTCGCTGCCGCCGATGGCGTGGATGATGGCGCGGTCTCCTGCGCCACGGCCGGCACCGGTGTCACGGTCAGCGCCGGCGCATTCGGAGGCGCGCTGAGGAGGGTGGCCGGAGCGCCACCCGGCGGCGTGCGCAGCGCCGCGGAGCGATCCGCGCGGGATGGCCCTCCCGTCGGCGCCGCCGCCGGCGGAGGGCCTGCGCCCAGGCTGGCGGCGAGACTCTCGAAGTCCTCGGTCGAGATTCGTCCGGCGAGCGTCGCTTGTGCAGCGTTGCGGTCGCCCGCTGCGGCCTGCGCGATGCCGAGATTGGTCATGACGCGCGCCGGCGCGCCCGGGCGCGTGGACACATCCGAGAGCACGGCCACCGCCTCGGCTGCCCGCCCCTCCAGGTAGAGCAGCGTGCCGAGATTGTTGGCCGCCGGCACATTGCCCGGCGCCGCCGCGAGCACCGCGCGGAACGCCTCCTCCGCCTGCCGGGTATGGCCGAGCTGATACAGCGCGATACCGCGCCCGTTCAGCGCCGCGGTATTGGTCGGATCCCTGGACAGCACGCGATCGAACAGGCTGAGCGCCTCCTGCGATCCGCCCGTCGCCAGACGCAGCCGGCCGCGGGCCAGCAACAGGGTGACGTCGTCCGGCCGCCGCTCCAGCGCACGGCTCAGCACCTGGTCGGCCTGTTGCGGCTGGCCGGCGCGCAGCAGCGCGCCCGCGAAGCGCGACTGCACCGCCGGATCATCCGGCGCCGCGGCAGCGGCAGCGGCATACATCGACAGCGCGATGTCCATCTGCCCGGACTGCTCCGCCGCCATGGCGACGCGGATGCGCGAGGCGGAGGCCGGATTTCGGAAGGCGTCCTCGCCGCTCTGCCCGACGGTGCCGCAACCGGCCACCGCCAGCAGCGCCGCAAGCGCGACCACCGGAGAAGCGGCGCGGGCACCATGCCGCCGGCACGGCACAAAAGACAGTTTGCCGGGCCTGGGGGCACGGTTGCGGGTGGGACGGCCAGTCCTGGTGGCGGCGAGGATCATCGTGCGGCGTTGCCCAGCGTGCTCATGATTGCAAGAACGGAAGGACCGACGAGAGCTATGAAGAGGCTCGGCATGATGAACAGGATCAGCGGCAGCACCAGCAGCGCTGGCAGGCGGACCGCTTTCTCCTCCATCTTCAGCATTCGCTCCTGCCGCATCTCCGAGGCGAGGACGCGCAGCGCCTGGCCGAGCGGCGTGCCGTAACGCATGGTCTGGGCCAGCGTCGAGCCGAGCCGCCGGAAACCCTCGATGCCGCTGCGATCGCCGAAACGCTGCAGCGCCTGGCGCCGGTCCGGCAGCATGCGGAGCTCGTTCAGGAGCACGGTGAATTCCAGAGCGATCGGAGCGTTGGTGTTCTGCATCTCGCGCGCCACCCGCTCGATCGCCGTCTCCATGCCGAGCCCGGCTTCGGCACAGACGACCATCAGATCGAGGGCGTCGGGCAGCCCACGGTGCAGCTTCTTCTGGAAGGGTCGCCGCAAGAAGCCGACGGCCCAATTCGGCCCGAAGATCCCGGCGACCAGCCCAGCAATCGTGATTCCTCCGACCCACCCCACCTTGTAGCCGCTCTGCGAGGCGTAAAGATAGGCGCCGAGGGGAATTACGACCAGCGAGACCGCCTTGACGCCGACGAAGGTCGGCACGGCACGGCGCGGATCGATCCCGAGTGCGGCAACCGCGCGCTCTAGCTCGGCGATGTCCTTCTCCGACATGAAAGCGGAGGCGCGCAGCGATTCGCCGAGCTTCTGAAAGGGTGCGGCGAGCAGGTTGATCGCAGCATTCGCCGCTGCCGCCGGCTGCAGGCCGCGGTCGCTCGGCCGCACCACACCTCGGACGCGGCTGGTGATGTCGCGATCCTCGGCGGCCCGCGCCAACATCACCGCGGCAAGCCCGCCCAGCGACAACGCCGCGAGACCGGCCGCGATCGCCAGCACGAGTGTCTGCGGATCGAGCAGGGTCTCGGCACCGCCCAAGGCTCAGCCCTCCTGCGCGTTGCGGATCAGCCAGCGGATGGTCAGGATCCCGAGGCCCATCAGCGTCAGCCCCACCACCATCATGCGGAACCCAGCCGGATCGGTGAAAAAGGTCGAGAGGTGGCCCGGACGGATGATGGTCATGGCGGTTACGCAGACGAAGGGCAACGCGACCAGGATTACCGCCGAGGTCTTCGCCTCAGCCGCGAGCGCACTCGCCCGCTGGGCCATCGCAACTCGCTTGCGCACCAGGTCCGCCAGATTTTCGAGCGTTTCCGCCAGGCTGCCACCCGTCTGGCTCTGCAGACCGAGCGTGACCGAGAGGAAGGCGTATTCGGTGAGTCCCGAACGCTCATAGACGCGCCAGATCGCCTGGTCGATCGGCCGGCCGATCGCGATCTCGCCCACCAAGCGGGCGAACTCGTCCTTGGTCGGGGCCGACATCTCGCGGCTGACCGAGCGCAGGGCCTCGCCCATCGGCAGCCCAGCCCTGATCGCCCGGATGATGAGCCCCAGCGCGTCGGGGATCTGCGCGAACAGCGCGTCGCTGTAGCGCCGATGCTGCCAGCGGAAGATCAGGCGCACCACGAAGCCGCCAGCGAACAGGCCGAGCGGCGCAGCGCCAAACGGCCCGATCCAGCTCCGTGCCCGCCAGTAGGCGACCAGCGCCGTGGCGAGGCCCGCCATCACCACTGCCGGCCAGGGGATGATCTGCGCCTGTGGCACCTCGGGGCTGTAACCGACCAGCCTGATCAGCAGCGCCAGCAGCCGGTTCTCGGTCGGGGCGGCGAGGCGGATCGAAGGGACGGCGGACGCCGCTGCGATCTCGGCCTCCTTGGCGCCGACTCCCGCGGCGCGAACCCGATCCTTCAGCTGGCGGTTGCCAGCGGCGCCGAACAGGGCAACCGCACCCGCGAACAGCACCAGCGCGAAGGCCGCGACGAAGAGGGGACCCGCCCCGATCTCCATGGCTCTACTGCGCCTCTGCCAGCGCCTGCATCCAGGCGTGGGCCAGGCCGTAATACTCCAGCCTGTCCTGGAAGCTGGGGCGAACGCCGGGGGTGACCCACCGGCCTCGAATCCGCCCCGAAGGATCCTCCCCCAGGTACTCGAAGACGAAGACGTCGTTCATGGTGATGACATCGCCCTCAAGGCCACAGATCTCCGAGATGGCGGCGACGCGGCGGCCGCCATCGCGCATGCGCTCGATCTGGATGATGAGGTCGATGGCGCTCGCGATCTGGGTGCGGATCGCCTTCACCGGCAGGTTCTGCTGGCCCATCTGGACCATGTTCTCGATGCGCGTCAGGGCATCGCGCGTCGTGTTGGCGTGAATCGTGGTCAGCGATCCGTCATGCCCCGTGTTCATCGCCTGGAGCATGTCGAAGGTCTCGGGGCCGCGGCACTCGCCGACGATGATGCGGTCCGGGCGCATACGCAGCGCGTTCCTGACCAGGTCGCGCGCGGTGACCTCACCCTTGCCCTCGAGGTTGGGCGGGCGGGTCTCGAGCCGCACCACATGCGGCTGCTGAAGCTGGAGCTCAGCCGCGTCCTCGATGGTGACGATGCGCTCGCCATGGTCGATCAGGCGCGAAAGCGCGTTGAGCAGCGTCGTCTTGCCCGAGCCGGTGCCGCCGGAGATCACGAGGTTGAGCCGGCAGCGCGCCGCGATCTCGCAGATGCGCGCGACCTGGGGCGACATCGACCCGATCTGCACCATTGCGGAGAAGTCGAGCTTCTTCTTCGCGAATTTGCGGATCGAGATGACCGGCCCGTCGAGCGCGAGGGGCGGGAAGACGACGTTGACGCGGCTGCCGTCGAGCAGGCGGCAGTCCACCAACGGGCTCGATTCGTCCACCCGCCGGCCGACAGTCGCCGCCATCTTCTGCGCGATCGCGGCGACCTGCGCGGCGCTGCGGAAGCGCACATCCACCCGGTACAGCCGGCCGGCCCGCTCGACATAAACGTTGTCCGGGCCGTTCACCATGATGTCGCTGATGCTTTCGTCCTGGAGCAGGGGCTCAAGCGGCCCGTAGCCCACCATGTCGTGGGCCAGCTCCTCGGCGATCCGCGCCTGCTCGCGCGCGGAGATCTCGATCCGCTCGCGGTCGGCGAGCTCATGCACCAGCGCCTCGAGCTGCTCGCGCAGCCGGGCGGGCGGGAGCTCGGCGGCGACCACCGGGT
>JADGHI010000222.1 GCA_019689515.1 Acetobacteraceae bacterium
GGCAGATGGAGCTCGACCGGCCGGAGCCGCTGATCTTCCACGCCTGGTTGCGTGCGCTGGGGAAGGCCGCGCTCGCCGCCGGCGGGGTGCCGGACGGTGCCTGGGCGCCGTCGCCCGAGTTCCTCCGCTTCCTGCTGCACGCGGCGCTTCGCGCGGAGACCGACCCCGACGCCGCGGCCGCCGTCGCGCACTGGTGCGGGCCGCAGGGCTGCTCCGCCCTGGCTCGGGCTGCGCTTGAGGCGGCGGTGGCGGAGCTGCAGGCGCAGCACGGCGACGACACAGCACGCTGGCGTTGGGGCGAGGTGCATGTCGCGCGGTTCGAGCACCCGCTGCTGCGCTTCGTGCCGGGCATCGCCCCGCTGGTCCGCCTGGAGATCGCGACGCCCGGCGACGGCCAGACGGTCAACCGCGGCACGCTGCGCGGCGGCAGCGGCCCCGAGGCCTTTGCACACGTCCAGGGTGCGGGGCTGCGGGCGGTGTTCGACCTGGCCGATCCCGAGGGCGCGGTGTGGGCGATCATCGCCACGGGCCAGTCCGGGCATCCCTTCTCGCGGCATTGGGGTGATCTGTTGGAGCGGTGGCGGAACGGAGCGACGCTGCGGCTCGGCAGGCAACCGACGCTGCCTCGCGGTGGCGCCGCGCATGCCGTGGCGGCGCGGATCACGCTCCTGCCATGACCGGGGGCAGGCCAGGCGGGTGCGCCCGGGCGGCGGGCCGTCGGTCGGGATCGTCACCCCAATTTGGCGCCCGCGAAGAGAGACGAACCCGGAGGCGGATCGGTGGTTGATTTGCCACGGTCCCCCGCCGAGACTGGTCCCACCGCGATGCACCACAGACCGCCCCGCCGACCGCAATTCTTCTACACGACGGCGCCACTCCCCTGCCCGTATCTCTCCGGGCGGACGGAGCGGAAGATCGTGACCGAGCTCTCCGGGCCGGAGGCCGAGGCGCTGCACGACCGGCTCTCCCGCGCGGGCTTCCGGCGCAGCCACAACATCGCCTATTCGCCCGTCTGCCCGGGCTGCGCGGCCTGCATCCCGATCCGCATCGTCGCCGGGAAGTTCGAGCCGGATCGCGGCCAGCGCCGCATCCAGCGCGCCAACGCCGACCTGGTGGGCTTCGAGGTTCCGGCGCGCGCGACGGCGGAGCAGTTCGCGCTGTTCCAGCGCTACCAGAAGGCCCGCCACGGCGACGGCGACATGGCCGCGATGGGCTTCTACGACTACCGCGCCATGGTCGAGGACACGCCGATCACCACCGGCATGGTCGAGTTCCGCGACGCCCGCGACCGCCTCCTGGGCGCGTGCCTGACCGACTGGCTGAGCGACGGGCTGTCCGCGGTGTACAGCTTCTACGACCCGTCCGAGGGGCGGCGTTCGCTCGGGACCTACGCGATCCTGTGGCTGGTGGCGCGGGCGCGGGCGCTGAACCTGCCCTATGTCTATCTCGGCTACTGGGTGCCGGAGAGCCGCAAGATGTCGTACAAGTCGCGCTTCCGGCCGAGCGAGGTGCTGACGGGCGGCCTCTGGCGCGTGCTGCCGGACCATGCGGGGGAGGGCGAAGCGCCGGAGCAGGCCTCGGCCTCCTCGGCGGCCACGATGCTGGCGCCCGAGACGACGGGTTAGGCACCGCCGGGCCCGGTCGGCATCGCGGAAGCCGCCGGAAGGCTACGAGCCGCCATTGGGCGAAGCGGTTAGCCGCTGCACCATCCCGGAGGCGACCCGGTTTCGCCGGATCGGGACAGCGGCGACCGCAGCCGCTCGCCGCTCATCCGACGTCAGACCCTGATCTCCGCCGCGAGCCCGGTATGCACCTCGCCGGCCTGGAAGCGCGGGTCGTCCAGCACGGCGAGCAGGAACGGGATGTTCGTCTTCGGCCCTTCGATCTCCACGGCGGCCAGCAATTCGCGCAGGCCGCGGATCGCTTCCTCGCGCGACCGGCCCCGCACGACCGCCTTGGCGAGCAGCGGGTCGTAGAAGGGCGTCACCTCCATCCCCTCGCGGTAACCCGTCTCGATCCGCCAGTCGGCGTTGCCCCTGGGCAGACGGAAGCGCGTCAGCCGTCCCGGAGAGGGGATGAACCGGCGGGGATCCTCCGCATAGATGCGCGCCTCCACCGCGTGCCCCTCCACGTCGATGCGGGGCGGCAGGATGCGATCCAGCGCCTCCCCGGCCGCGGCCCGGATCTGGGCCGCGACCAGGTCCAGGCCGGTGACCATCTCCGTTACGGCATGCTCCACCTGGAGCCGCGTGTTGACCTCGAGGAAGCCGAAGGAGCCGTCCTCGCCCATCAGCATCTCGACCGTGCCGATGTTGTCGTAGCCGAGCCGTTGCAGCGCCTCCGCGGCACGCTGCGCGATGTCGGCGGCGGGGCCGCGGGCGAGGTTGGGCGCGGGGGCTTCCTCGATGACCTTCTGGTGGCGGCGCTGGATCGAGCAGTCGCGCTCGAACAGGTGGCGCACCTGGCCGTGCCGGTCGCCCAGGACCTGCACTTCCACATGCCGGGCCCGCTCCAGAAAGCGCTCGAGATAGACGCCGCCATCCGCAAAGCTTCGCTCCGCCGCGGCGCGGGCACGCTCGACCGTGCGGAGCAGCGACGCCTCGTCGCGCGCGACCGCCATGCCGATCCCGCCGCCGCCGCCCGCGGGCTTGACCATCACGGGGAAGCCGATGGCGCGCGCCGCGCGCAGGACCTCATCCGGGTCGGCAGGCAGGAGACCGGAGCCTGCCGCGACCGGGAAGCCATTCTCGGCCATGACCATGCGCGCGCGCGTCTTCTCGCCCATCGCGCCGATGTGGCGCGGCGAGGGGCCGATGAAGGTGATGCCCATGGCGGCGGTCCGCGCCGCGAACGCCTCGTTCTCCGAGAGGAAGCCGTAGCCAGGGTGCAGGGCGTCCGCGCCGGCCTTCGTCGCGGCTTCGAGCAGGGCATCCTGGTTCAGGTAGCTCTCGCGCGCCGGCGCGGGACCGATGCGTATGACCTCGTCCGCTTCCTCGAGGTACGGCGCACCGGCATCGGCGTCGGAATGGACGGCGACCGCCTTGCAACCCAAGGCGTGGACGGCACGGATCACGCGGGCGGCAACCGCCCCGCGGTTGGCGACCAGCACTTTGCGGAAGGGTGCCGTGCTGCGTCCGGATTGCGGCGCCTCCGAGATGGCGTCAGCGGGCATTGCTTCTCCTCGTGTTCAGGAGCGGTACAGATCTTTGCGGGCTGCGGTTGCCTGTTCCGGGGCGGGCGGGCAAGCAGGAGCGCCTGCCCCGTGAGGGCGCCGCAGGGACATGATGAGGGCTGACGCAACGCACCCGTTCACCATCCGCCGATACGAGCGGCTGGCCTCGACGAACGACACGGCGCGCGCGCTCGTCGCGGAGGGCGTGCCGCATGGCACCGTCGTCTGGGCGCTGTCGCAATCGGCGGGCCGCGGCCGGCAGGGGCGGTCCTGGGTCAGCCCGCCCGGCAATCTGTATGCCTCCGTCATCCTGCGGCTGCGCGCTCCGGTGCCGAGGCTCAGCGATCTCGGATTCCTCGCGGCGCTCGGCGTCGCGGATGCGCTCGACGGCGTGCCCGGGCTGCGCGGCAGGGCGCAGCTCAAATGGCCCAACGACGTGCTGCTGGAAGGCCGCAAGGTCGCCGGCATCCTGCCCGAGGCAATGATCGCCGCCGACGCGTCGCACGCCGTCATTCTCGGCATCGGCATCAATCTCCGCGAGGCACCGACGGGGACGCCGTACCCGGCGACCTGCCTGGCGGCAAACGGCGCTGCGGACGTGACGCCCGAAAGGATGCTCGACGCCCTGCTTCTGCCGGCGCTCGCCCGCTGGCTCGCGCGCTGGGAGGCAGAGGGCTTCGAACCGGCGCGACGGGCCTGGATGGACCGCGCATACGGACTCGGCGGCAACGGCCGCTTGCGCAGCGGCGACGGCTGGCTGGAAGGCCGCCTGATCGCGCTGGACCAGGACGGCGCGCTGCTCGTCGAGACCGCCGCCGGGCCGCGCCGCATCACGGCCGGCGAGGTCGCCTTCGGGCCTGCCCAGGCGGGCGGCGCAGACGGCGTGGCCTCGCCGGACGCGCCCGCCGCCGCCTGCCCGTGATCCATCCTGCGTGCGCGACGCACGCGCGCGTGCCGCGCTTTCAGGGCCGCATGCCGAAGGCACGCGGTCCGGGCTGGCGCAACGGCTCGGCCTGACGCGCGAACTCGCAGAGCAGCGGCCGGGTGTCGCGCGGGTCGATGATCTCCTCAACCCAGAAGGTCTCGGCGGTGCGGACCGGTGCGCGCAGGGCGGTCAGGCGCGCCTCGATCTCCGCGAGCTTCGCCTTCGGGTCGGGCGCCGCCTCGATCTCCGCCCGATAGGCCGCCTCGATGCCGCCTTCGAGCGGCAGCGACCCCCAGCGGGCCGAGAGCCAGGCGTAGCGGAAGGCGAAGCGGCCCGCCGGCTGGTGGATCGCGCCCGCAACGCCGAAGCAGTTCCGCACGATGATCGAGCACCAGGGCACGGTGGACTGGTTGACCGCCGACATGGCACGCACGCCGTGGCGGATGGTCGCGGCGCGCTCGGCCTCCAGCCCGATGTGGAAGCCCGGGCAGTCCACGAGGTAGATGACGGGCAGGTGGAAGGTCTCGGCCAGGTCCACGAAGCGGATGACCTTCTGGCAGGTCTCGCTGGTCCAGGCGCCGCCGTAGAAATAGGGGTCGCTCGCCATCACCGCGACCGGCAGGCCGTCCATGCGCGCGAGGCCGGTGATGATGGAGCGGCCGAACATCCGCCCCATCTCGAAGAAGGAGCCGCGGTCCACGATCGCCTCGATGATCGGGCGCATCTTGTAGACCTTGCGCGTCTCCCGCGGGATCGCCGAGAAGAGCGACTCCTCGCGCCGGTTCGGATCGTCGGTCGCCGGGCCGCGCGGTGCCACCTCGTGCACCGAGGAGGGCAGGTAGGAGAGGAAGCGGCGGGCGCAGGCGAAGGCTTCCTCCTCGGTATCCACGGCGTGGTCCACGGCGCCGCTGCGCGTCTGGATCTCCCAGCCGCCCAGCTCCTCCTTGCTGAGAGTCTGCCCGGTCCGTGCGACCACGGGCGGGCCGGCGACGAACATGGCGGAGGTGCCCTTGGTCATCACCGAGTAGTGGCTCGAAGCCAGCCGGGCCGCACCGAGGCCGGCGACGGAGCCGAGGCCGAGCGCGACGACGGGCACGTGGTAGAGGTTCTCCGTCGTGTACTGGAACTGGAGCGTGCCCGGAGTCAGCCCGCCGGGGAGGTTCGCGCGTCCGGTCGTCTCGATGGTCTTGACCGAACCGCCACCGCCGGAGCCCTCGATGATCCGGATGATGGGCTGGCGCAGCTCCTGCGCCATGCGCTCCGCGAGGACGTGCTTCTCCTTGATGTTCGCGTCGGCCGAGCCGCCGCGCACAGTGAAGTCGTCGCCGATGACGACGACGGGGCGACCGTCGATCCGCGCGCGCCCCATCACGCAGTTCGACGGCGTGAGGGTCTTCAGCCGGCCCTCCGCGTCGTACTCCGCCTTGCCGGCGACCGAGCCGAGTTCGAGGAAGCTGCCCGGATCCACCAGCCGGTCGAGCCGCTCGCGCACCGTCAGCCGGCCCGCATCGTGCTGGCGCTTGACCTTGTCGGCGCCGCCCATCTCGCGCGCGAGGCGCTGGCGTTCGCGCAGATCCTCCAGCTCAGGCGTCCAGTTCACCGCCGTCGTTCCTCCATCATCATGTGCCGTGTCCGGTCCGCCGCTGCCTCAGCCCGTCTTCGCCCCGGCCGCGGCGCTCTCGGCTGACACGAGGCGGAGCAGGGCGTCCACGACCACCACGCCCTCGCCCTCGCGGCCGACCAGGACCGGATTCAGGTCCAGTTCGCCAATCTCCGGCACCGCCGCGGCCAGCCGTGACACGGTGGCGATTGCGCGTGCAAGGGCCGGCACATCGAGGCGCGGCAGGTTCCGCGTGCCTTCGAGCAGCGGCCAGGCCTTGAGGCTCCGCAGCAGCGCCGTCGCCTCGGCCTCGCCGAAGGGGGCGGCGCGGAACGCCACGTCACCGAGGGCCTCCACGAAGACGCCGCCGAGGCCGACCGCGACGAAGGGGCCGAGGATGGGATCGCGGTTGACGCCGATCATCACCTCGGCGCGGCCGCTGGCCATCTCCATGACCAGCAGTCCCTCGATGGCCGCGCCGGGCTTTTTCTCGCGCACGGCCCGCAAGATCGCCTCGCTCGCTTCCCGGCAAGCGGCGGGGGAGGCGATCCCGAGCGCGACGCCGCCGACATCCGTCTTGTGCAGGATGTCGGGCGAATCGATTTTCACCGCGACCCGGTCCGCACCGAGCGCCGCGAACGCCGCCTCGGCCTCCGCCGGCGTGCGGGCCCGCGCCATGCGCGGCACCCGCAGCCCGATCTCGCCGAGCGCCGGCAGGAGCGTCGCCTCCCCGATCACGCCTGCGCCCCTGGTCTGCGCCGCGCGGACGAGCGCCACGACGGGCGCGGCCTCCGCCGGCGAGGAGGAGGCCGCGGC
>JADGHI010000223.1 GCA_019689515.1 Acetobacteraceae bacterium
CGACGGGCTGGCGCGGGCCGAGGCGATCGCCGACGCGCTGGCCGGGGCGAGCGGCGTGCCGCCGCTGCCGCCGCTGCTCTCGGCCGCGCTCGGCGCGCTGCGTCCCGATTCCAGCCCGCGTGCCGAGCTGGCCCGCGCCCTTGCCGAGACCCTGCCGGCGCGGATCGAGGATGGCGGCCTCATTGCCCCCGGCTACGACGGCGAGCTCGACGCCCTGCGCCGCCTGCGCGACGGCGCGCGCGAGGCGATCGCCGCGCTGCAGCTCGACCTCGCCCAGGCCTGGGGCGTGGCCTCGCTCAAGATCCGCCATCACCAGCAATTCGGCTTCCTCGCCGAGGTCCCATCCGCCGCCGGCGAGAAGCTGCTGCGCGCCGCGCCGTCCGCCGGGGACAGCGCCCACGCACCGATTCACCGCCAGACCATGGCGAACGCGATGCGGTTCACCTGCGCCGCGCTCGCCGATCTCGACCGGCGCGTGGCCGAGGCCGGCGAGCAGGCGCAGCGGCGCGAGCGCATCGTAGTCCAGCACCGCCACCCGCTCGGCCTCGACGCCGCGCCGGCGATCGCCGCGGCGGCGCAGGCGTTGGCGGAGATTGACGTCCACGCCGCCGCCGCCGAGCTCGCCGCCTCCGGCTCCGCCTGGTGCCGGCCGGAGATCGTGGAGGACCGGCCGGAATTCGCCGTCACCGCCGGCCGTCACCCGGTCGTCGAGGCGGCGCTCGCCCGCGCGCGCGGTCCCGCCTTCGTGCCCAACGACTGCGACCTCTCGCCGGGCAGGCGCATCTGCCTGCTCACCGGTCCGAACATGGCCGGCAAGTCCACCTATCTGCGCCAGAACGCGCTGATCGTGGTCCTTGCGCAGGCGGGATTGTTCGTGCCGGCGGAGCGCGCGCGGCTCGGCATCGTGGACCGGTTGTTCTCGCGCGTCGGCGCCGCCGATGACATTGCGGGCGGACGCTCCACATTCATGGTGGAGATGGCGGAAACCGCTGCGATCCTGAACCAGGCCGGACCCCGGAGCCTGGTCGTGCTCGACGAGGTGGGGCGCGGCACGGCGACCTGGGACGGACTCGCCATCGCCTGGGCGGTGCTGGAGGCGCTGCACGACCGCATCCGCTGCCGCACCATCTTCGCCACGCATTTCCACGAGCTGGTGACGCTCGCCGGCGGGCGGCTTCCGGAACTCGCCCTCGCCACGATGCGGGTGCGCGAATGGCGGGGCGAGGTGGTGTTCCTGCACAGCGTCGCATCCGGTGCGGCGGAACGATCCTGGGGCCTGCACGTCGCGCGCCTCGCCGGGGTGCCGCGGGGCGTGGTGGCGCGGGCGGAGGCGGTGCTGAAGGCGCTGGAGGACCGCGCCCGGGGCCTCGATCCGTTGTCGGACGAATTGCCGCTGTTCGCCGGCACCGTCGCCCCGGCCGCAGCGCCGCCGCCCGGTGCGGGAGGGGGCGCTTCCCGCGTCGCCGAGCCGCACCCCGTCCTCGCCGCGCTCGCCGAACTCGATCCGGACGCTCTGTCGCCGCGCGAGGCGCAGGCGATGCTTTATCGCCTCAAATCACTTGCCGGCGACGTTGCTGCGGTGCAAAACTCGTCAGCGCCAACATGATGAACCACAAGGCCGCTCCCCGCGCAGCCGTACCGCGGCGCCCCACGCCGGCGCGGGAACCCACGGCCGTTTCGTCGCAATCCTCCGCGGCCTCCGCGCCGGCCGACGATGCCTCCACGCCGGCCGTGGCTGCCGACCTCATCGCCGCACTGCTGCAATCGGACACCGGCGGGCCGCCGCTGCCCCGCGACCAGGCGCTCGGCCTGTTGCGCCGCCATCTCGGCATGCTGCAGGCGCGGGTGCAGGAGAGCTTCGAGGCCCGCCAGCTTTCCGGCCTCGCCGCCGCGCGCTGGCTTGCCGCGCTGATGGACGGGCTGGTGCAGGCGATCCACGCCTACACCACCGCCATGGTCCCGCCGCGCAACGCGGAGGAGGCGGCAGAGCCGCCCTTCGCCCTCGTCGCCGCCGGGGGATACGGCCGCGGCGTGCTGGCGCCCTATTCGGACATCGACCTGCTGTTCCTCGCCCCGGACCGCGTGGCCGAGGATCAGCCGCTCGGCCCGCGCGGCCGGCGCGCGGTCGAGTTCATGCTCTACCTGCTCTGGGACCTCGGCCTGAAGGTCGGCCACGCGACCCGCGCCGTGGCGGAGTGCATCGAGGACGCGCGGGCCGACGCGACGGTGCAGACGGCGCTGATCGATGCCCGCTTCCTCGCAGGCGAGCGTGCTGTGTTCGACCGCTTCACCGAGGCGTTCGCCCGCGCCCGCGCCGAATGGGGCCTCGGCCAGTTCATCGCCGCCAAGCGGGAGGAGCGGCGCGAGCGCCACAAGCGCTACGGCGACAGCCCCTTCCTGGTCGAGCCGCACATCAAGGAGGGCCGCGGCGGGCTGCGCGACCTCCAGACCCTCTACTGGCTCGCCCGCTACGCCTTCGGCGTGCAGAAGATGCCGGAGCTGGTCGGCCCCGACAGCCCGGGCGGCGGCCTCCTCACTGCGGAGGAGGCGAAGGCGATCCGCCGCGCATGGACCTTCCTCTGGACCGTGCGCTTCCACCTGCACTACGTCACCGGCCGTGCTGAGGAGCGCCTGACCTTCGACCTCCAGCCCGTCGTGGGCGCCCGCATGGGCTACACCCGACACGGCCTGCAGGACGGGGTCGAGCGCTTCATGAAGCACTTCTTCCTGACGGTGCGCGACACGGTCCGCCTGACCCGCCTGCTCGAGCCGGCGATCGAGCGCGCCGCGCTGGGGCCGCCCGCGGTGCTGCCGGCACCGGACAAGGCGATCGCGCAGGCCGGCTTCGCGCTCGCCGACGGCAAGCTGATCACCGCGCCGGGGCGCGACTTCGCGCGCGAGCCCGTGCTGATGCTGCGCCTGGTGCGCATGGCGCGCGACCGGGGCCTCGAGATCCATCCGCTCGCGCTGCGCGCGCTGATCCGCAACGCCCGCTGCGCCATCACCCTGCGCGGCCAGCCGGAAGCGAACGAGATCTTCCTCGACCTGCTGACGGGCCGCGACGGAGCGCGCTGGCTGCGCACGCTGAACGAGGCGGGCTTCCTCTCGCGCTTCCTGCCGAACTGGGCGCGCATCGTCGGGCTGATGCAGTTCGACACCTACCACGTCCTGACCGTGGATGCGCACACGATCAAGGCGCTCGAGGTGCTCGGCCAGCTCGACCGCGGCGAACTCGCCCAGGAGACGCCCGTCGCCTCGGAGCTGGTCGGGCAGCTCCAGTCGCGCCGCGCGCTCCACATGGCGGTGCTGCTGCACGACATCGCCAAGGGCCGCGGCGGCGACCACTCCGAGCTCGGCGCGCGCATGGCGCAGGAGATCTGCCCCACACTCGGCCTGACGCCGGAGGAGACCGAGACCGTCTCCTGGCTCGTGCTGCACCACCTGCTGATCAGCCAGACCGCCTTCAAGCGCGACATCGAGGACCCCAAGACCATCCTCGACATCGCCGATCTGGTGCAGTCGCCCGAGCGCCTGCGCCTGCTGCTGGTGCTGACCGTGGCCGACATGCGCGCCGTCGGTCCCAAGGTGTGGAACAACTGGAAGGCGACGCTGCTGCGCGAGCTCTACTGGCGCGTGGCGGAGGTGCTCGCGGGCGGCCTCTCCGTGCCGGAGCGCGACCTGCGCGTCACCCAGGCCAAGCAGGCCGCCGCCGCCATGCTCTCCGACTGGCCGGAGGGGGAGGTGGGGCGCTTCCTCGCCCTCGGCTATCCCGGCTACTGGCTCTCCTTCGACCCGGAGACCCACGCCCGCCACGCCCACCTGATCCGCGAGGCGGAGGCCGCCCAGGCCCCGCTCACCGTCCGCACCCGCGTGCTGGAGGCGCGCAGCGTCACCGAGGTGACGGTCTATGCGGCGGACCACCCGGGCCTGTTCAGCCGCATCGCCGGCGCGCTGGCGGTCGCCGGCGCCTCGATCGTGGACGCGCGCATCCACACCCTGACCAACGGCATGGCGCTCGACACCTTCTGGGTGCAGGACGCGGCGGGCGGGGCCTTCGACCAGCCGCACCGCCTCGCCCGCCTCGCCGTGCTGATCGAGCAGGCGCTTTCCGGCCGGCTGCGCCTGGCGGAGGAGATCCGCAAGGTGCGCCGCGAGCCGGCGCGGCTGCGCGCCGTCACCGTCCCGCCGCGCGTGGTGATCGACAACCACGCCTCCAACACCCACACGGTGATCGAGGTGAACGGCCGCGACCGGCCCGGGCTGCTGCACGACGTCACCGCCGCGATCAGTTCGCAGGGCCTGCAGATCGCCTCCGCTCACATCACGACCTACGGCGTGCGCGCGGTGGACGTGTTCTACGTCAAGGACGTGTTCGGCCTGAAGGCCGAGAACGAGCGGAAGCTGGCCGCCCTGCGCAAGACGCTGCTGGAGGCGCTGACGCCGCCCGAGGCGGAGGCCGCTCCGCAGCAGCGCCTGGGCGCGGCCTGAGCCGCCGGAAGGCGCGAGGAAGGCGGGACCCTCACCCGACGCGGAAGGCCGCGGTGCTGCCGCGGCGGCCGGGCATCACCTCCAGCCGCGCCGGGATCCAGTCGCGCAGCTCCGGCACGTGGCTGATGATCCCAACCAGTCGGTCGCCGCCCCGGTGCAGTCCCGCGAGGACCTCCATCGCCGTCTCCAGCGCTTGCGGGTCGAGCGTGCCGAAGCCCTCGTCCACGAACAGCGCATCAATGCGCCGCGCGCCGGCATGGGACTGCACGGTGTCGGCGAGGCCGAGCGCGAGCGCCAGCGCCGCGCAGAACCCTTCGCCGCCGGAGAGCGTCGCCGCGGGACGGACCTGGCCCGTCCATTCGTCGAGCACCTCGATGTCGAGGCCGATCGCGGCATTCTTGCGCTCCGGCTCCTCCACCCGCCGCACCCGGTAGCGGCCCTGCAGCATGCCGCGCAGGCGCCGGTTCGCGGCCGCCAGCGCCTCGTCGAGCAGGCTGCGCAGCACGAAGCCTTCAAGGGAGAGGCGCTGGCGGTTGCGGCCGGAGGCGATCTCCGCGAGGTCCTCGCGGATCGCGTAGGCGGCGCGCGCCTCCTCGAGCGCCCGTTCGGCCTCGGCGATGTCGGCGAGGAGGCGGTCGGCGGCGTCGAGGCGCGCGCGCAGCACGCCGGCGGCGTCGGTCGCGTCTGCAAGCGCCTTTTCGGCGGCGGCGGCCGTGGCATCCAGCGCTGCGAGGTCGGGCGTGGCGAGCCCCGCCGCGGCCTCGGCGGCGGAGCGGGCCTTGCCGCGGGCCTCGGCGAGGTCGCGGTCGAAGGCGGCGAGCGCTTCTTCGAGCGCCGCGGCCTCCGGCTCGCTCAGCAGCGCCGCCGCGTGCACCGCGGCATCGGCGAAGCCGGCGGCGCGGCATTGCGCCTCGAACGCTGCTTCCTGCGCGGCCCGTGCGGCGATCGCGTCGCGTGCCGCCGTTTCGGCCTCGCGTGCGCGCTGCGTGGCGGCCTCGACGCGGGCGGCGGCCGCGCTGCGCTGCTCGCGCTGGAGGCGCAGGGTCTCGGAAAGCCGGCGCGCCTCGCGCTGACGCTCAGCCACGGCCTGGCGCAACGCCTCGGGATCGGCGGCACCGGTAGGCAGGCCCTCGGCACGCGCGGCGCGGGTCGCCTCCGCGGCGCTGCATGCCTTCTGTGCCTCGACATAACGCCGCTCCGCCTCGGCGAGACGCTCCGCCGCGGCGCGCGACGCGGCCTCCGCCTCCTCCATGGCGCGTTTCAGGGCGGGAAGGCGCCGCTCGGCGGCCTCGGCCGTGGCGAGGGCTTCGCGGGCCGCCGCGGCATGCGCCTTCGCCTCCGCGACCGGGCGCTCGGCGGCTTCGCCCAGCCGCCCGCGCAAAGTCGTGCACTGCTCCTCCGCGGCGAGGAGCCGGGCACGCAGGTCCAGGAACGCCTCCCGCGCCTTGTCGAGCGCGGTGCGTGCCGCCGTCTCCGCGGCTTCCAGCGCGGCGAGGTCCGGCAGTCCAGCATCGTCGCTGCGAGGCGCGGCGGGGTTTGGATGCTCGGTCGCGCCGCAGACCGGGCAGGGCATCCCCGGGATGAGCGAGGCGGCGAGATGCGCCGCATGGTCGGCCGCGATGGCGCGCGTGGCCTCCTCCCAAGCCGCGCGGGCCGCCTCGTGGCGCTTCGCGAGGGCGATGCCCTCGGCTTCGGCCTTGGCGCGGGCCGCCTCCAGCCGGCGGCGCGTCTGTTCCGCGTGTGCCAGCGCCTCGGCGTCGCGCAGCCGTGCCTCGGCCGCTTCTGCCTCCAGGCGGTGGCGTTCGCGCTGGGCGGCGATGGCCTCCTGCGCGGTGAGCTTCGCGCGTGCAGCCTCGAATTGGATGCGGGCGGCCTCTGCCGCCTTGGCGGCGTCTTCGCGCGCGGCCTCCGCCTCGGCGAGCGCCTGCGCTGCCGTCTCGGCGTGCCGCGCTGCCGCCGCGGCGGCCTCGGCGCGGGCGAGCAGCTCGGCCAGCCGGGCCGCGTCGTGCGTGGC
>JADGHI010000224.1 GCA_019689515.1 Acetobacteraceae bacterium
TTTTATAATTGGTCGTGTCCAGGCTGTGCGCGAGCGGCAGCACGCCCACGCGGCTGCACAGCCCGTAGGTCGGCTTGATGCCCGCGATGCCGCACAGCGACGCCGGCGCGCGGATCGAGCCGCCGGTGTCCGAGCCCGTGCCACCCAGGATCATCCCCGCCGCCACCGCCGCCCCGGTGCCGGAGGACGACCCGCCCGTGAATCGCTCCGGATCCCAGGGGTTGCGCGCCGGCGGCCAGGGCAGGTCGAAGCTCGGTCCGCCCCAGGCAAACTCGTGGGTCGCGAGCTTGCCGAGCGAGATCGCCCCCGCCTCCGCCCATTTCCGTACCACCGCCGCGTCGCGCTTCGGCACGTAGTCCTCGAGAACGCGCGAATGCCCCGTCGTCGGCACGCCGGCAGTCTCGTAGATGTCCTTGTGCGCGACCGGAATGCCGTCGAGCGGCCCGCGCGGCCCCTCGCGCATGATCCGCGCCTCGGCCGCGCGTGCCTGCGCCATCGCCTCGTCCCCGGTCAGGCGGATGAAGGCGTGCAGGGTCGGGTTCAGCCGCTCCGCGCGCTGCAGGCAGTCCGTCACCAGCTCGACCGGGGAGAGCTCCCTGGCCGCGATCCGCCGCGCGGCCTCGGCGATGGTCGGGATCACCGCGACGCCTCCGCCGTCCCGATGGGTGCGAAGACCACCGCCGGCTCCGTTGCGAGGGACAGGAGCGGCGCCCGCACCCGCGCGCGCAGGCGCAACAGGTGCACGGTCGCGCTAGCGACGCTCTCCCGCTCCGCCTCGGTCAATTGCGTGAGGCCCGCGCGCGTCAGCGCGGCATCCACCTCCTGCCGGTCCATCCGTTCCGCCATGTGGACTCCTCCAACCCTTGCGCGCGCGCCATGATGCGCGGCACCCCACACGGAGGATGCGCCGTGACCGGCAAGCCTGCCAACCTCGCCGTGCTCGTGCTCGCCCAGGTGTTGGCGCTGGGGCTGTGGTTCTCCGGCACCGCCGCCGGGCCGGGGATGGCGCGGGAGGCAGCGGAGGCGGTCGGCCCCGGCTTCCAGGCCTGGCTGACCGGTGCGGTGCAGGCGGGCTTCGTCGCCGGCACGCTGGTCAGCGCGAGCCTCGCCCTGCCCGACCGCCACGACCCGCGCGCCATCTTTGCCGCCTCCGCCCTGCTCGGCGCGGCGGCGAACGCGGCGCTGCTCGTCCTGCCGATCGGGTCAGAGGCAGCGATCGTAGCGCGTTTCATCACCGGAGCGACCCTGGCGGGCGTCTATCCGGTGGGGATGAAGCTCGCCGCCGGCTGGGCCACCCGCGGCGACACCGGAGCGATCGTGGGGCTCCTGGTTGGCGGCGTGACGCTCGGCTCCTCCCTGCCGCACCTCGCCAACACCTTCGGCGGCGCGGACTGGCGCGCGACCGTGCTTGCCGCATCCGCCGCGGCGGTGGCAGCGGCGGGGCTGATCGCCCTGGCGCGTCTCGGCCCCCTGCATGCCAAGGCTCCGCCCTTCCATCCGGCGCTGGCGCTTCGCCTGTGGCGCAACCGCGGCACGCGGCTCGCCACCCTCGGCTATCTCGGCCACATGTGGGAGCTCTACGCGATGTGGGCCTGGATCGGCCTATACCTCGCTGCGAGCTTCGCCGCGGCCCGAGGCGGCACGCCCACGGACCCCGCTGAAGCTGCTGCCGCCGCCTCGCTCGCGACCTTCGGCGTCTTCGCCGCCGGTGCGATCGGCTGCGTCATCGCCGGGCTGCTCGCGGACCGGCTGGGCCGCGCGCGCATCACCATCGCGGCGATGGCGGTGAGCGGCGCCTGCTGCCTGCTCGCCGGTCCCGCCTTCGGGGCGCATCCGCTGCTGACGACCGCGCTCTGCCTCGTCTGGGGCGTCGCGGTGGTGGCGGATTCGGCGCAGTTCTCGGCGAGCGTGGCGGAACTCTCGGATCCTGGGCTGACCGGGACGATGCTCACCGTGCAGACCTGCCTCGGCTTCGCGCTGACCCTGGCGACGATCCACATGATGCCGCCGCTGATCGCGCTCGCCGGATGGGGCGGCGCCTTCGCCGCGCTCGCCATCGGCCCGGCGCTCGGCTGCGTCGCGATGGCGCGGCTGGCGCGGAGCCCGATGGCGGCGCGGCTGGCTGGCGGGCGGGGCTGAACGGCGCGCCGCCCGTCCATCCGCCACCCGCCATCGCCCTCAATGCGGCATCGCCTCGCGCAGCGCCCGGCATGCCTGCGCGCAGGCGCGGCAGGCCTCCGCGCAGACGCGGCAATGCGCGTGCATCGCGGCGTGGCGGGTGCATTCCGCGCCGCACGCCTCGCAGGCCGCCATGCAGGCGTCGAGCTGCGCCTCCATCAGCGCCTTGATCGGCTTGGTCAGCCGCGCAACCACGCGGCCCGTCGCCTCGCAGATGTCGGCGCAGTCGAGGTTGGTGCGGATGCACATCCTGAGCTCCGCGACCTTCTCCTCCGCCAGGCAGGCATCGGCGCAGTTGGTGCAGGCCATCGCGCAGTCGAAGCAGGCCTCGATGCAGCGCCGGATGGTTTCCATGTCCGAGGGCTGCATCGGGTGGGCGCGGAGCATGTCCGGCAGGTGGTGCGGCATGGCGAAGGTCTCCGGTGGCGGACAGACGACCAACGCCGTGCCGGCAAGGCGGCTCCTTGCGCCGGGGCGCCTACCGCCGCCCCGCCCCTGCCCGCTCCTTCGCCAGCAGCGCCCGCTTGCGCGCGATGCCCCAGCGATAGCCCGTCAGGTCGCCATCCTTCCCCACCACGCGGTGGCAGGGCACGGCCAGGCCCACCGGGTTCTGCGCGCAGGCCCGCGCGACCGCACGCACCGCCGCCGGCTCGCCGAGTTCCGCGGCGACCTGCGCGTAGTACCGCGTCTCGCCGAAGGGGATGCGCGTCAGCGCCTCCCACACGCGCCGCTGGAACGCCGTGCCGCGCAGGTCGAGCGGCAGGGCGAGCGCCGCCTTCGGCTCCTCGAGGAAGGCGACCACCGCGCGCACGGTCTCGGCCAGGGCCTCCGGCGCGTCCTCGATCCGCGCCCTGGGGAAGCGCCGGAGCAGATCGCCGCGCAGCGCCACCTCGTCCTCGCCAAAGCCGAGGAAGCACACGCCCTGCTCCGTCGCGCCAACCAGCAGCGGACCGAGCGGGCTCTCGGCCACCGCCACGCGGATCGTCTCGCCCTGTCCGCCGCGCCGCGCGGCCCCGGGCGTCATGCCGAGCAGCTTGCCCGGCCGTTCGTACACGCGGCTTTCGGAGCCGAAGCCGGCCCCCGCCACCGCCTCGGCGACACGGGTACCCTCGGCGAGCGCCTCGGAGAGCCGGCGCGCGCGGACGGATTCTGCGTAGGATCGTGGGGTCACGCCGGTGATCTCCTTGAACAGGCGCAGGAAGTGGTGCTTCGCGTAGCCGGCGCGCTCCGCCAGCGTGGCGAGCGAGGGGATGGTCTCGGAGCTTTCGATCAGGGCGCAGGCCGCGCGCACCGCCTCGGCGTGCAGCGCGGCGCGCTCGCCCTTCGGGTCACAGCGCTTGCAGGCGCGGAAGCCCTCGGCCTCGGCGGCATCGGGCGTGGGGAAGAAGCGCACGTTGCGGCGCAGTGGCGGGCGCGAGGGGCAGCCGGGGCGGCAATACACCCCCTGCGTCGTCACGGCGTAGAGGAAGGGCCCGCACTCCGGCCGCGGATCGCGCGCGAGCACGGCCTGCCAGAGCGTCTCGGGATCGGGGATGGTGAGGGCGTCGGGCATGGTGCGTCCTGGGTCGCATGTCGGCGCGTATCGGCCTGCCGCCTATGTCGCATTTCGGCCCGCCGTCCCGCCATCCGCGCATTGCGCCCGCGTGGCGGGCGGGATTGCGCCCGCCGCGGCACAGGGGCGCCGCCATCGCCTGGGCTGAACCGCCCGACCCTCGCGCCCCGTGGCGAACGCCCGCGTGAGCGCGGTCGTCACCCCACCGCAAGGAGCGGCATAGGAAGCGCAGGCGAATCGCATCCGGCGATGCCGCCACGGTTGCCGCCCCAGGCCCCAACTCGTCAGGGAGGCGCACGGCCGCTTCGTCCTGCATCGCGCCCGGCGAACGCCGGCAGCTCCGGGCGGCGATCGCCTCAGGTGTTCTCCCCGAGCGCCCGCCGCCGAAGGTCCCGCATCCGCATCTCGCCGCCGCGCAGCTTCGGATGGATCGCCAGCGCCGCCTCGAAGCTGCGCAGTGCCCCGGCGTAGTCGCCCGCCTCCTCCTGGATCGCCGAGAGCGTCGCCAGTGCGCCGAAATGCCGCGGCTCCAGCCGCAGCGTCTGCTGCAGGTCCCGCACCGCCGCGGCGGTGTCGCCCGCGGCGGCATGAGCCTGGGCGCGGCGGAACCAGGCATCCGCGAATTCGGGCGCGAGGGTGATCGCGGCGTCGAAATCCTCGAGCGCCTCCTCGGGCGCACGCGCCTCCAGGTTGCGCATGCCGCGCCGCATCAGGAGCTGGACGGAAGGGCTCGCGGCCCGCTCCCAGAGCGCCCAGATGCGCGCCTCCACCAGCGCGCCGCCTGCCTCGTCGGGCGCGTCCCGCAAGGCGGCGAACAGCCGGTCGAGCTCGGAGCGGAGCGCCTCTTCCGGACCTAGCCGCGGCGAGGGGCGATCAGGCGCGCCGCTGCCCTCCCGCCCGGCCGGCGGCTGCGCCTGGGCACCCTGCCACATTGTCCGACCCGGCTGCGGCGGCGGTTCGGCGGGCGCGCCCTGTGCCGGAGGCATGCCGAGGATCAGCATCGCAACAGCCGCAGCCGCCGCCATCGGACGCCCAGGGTTGCCGACCCATCCCGCCGCCGAGGTCCAGCCATTCCTGGCCTCCGGTCGGCCCGCATCCTGGCGCAGGGCCCCCGTCCTGGCGGCCCTTTTGCGTATTGTAGGCTTGGCTTTCATCGCCTGCCGATGCTCCGCGCACCGGGCGCCCCGCGCAAGGGCACACTCGCCCGATCTTCGTGCCGTGGCGCGGCATTGCCCGGCCAAACGCCAAACCCGGCTGGCCGAGGCGCGGTTCCGCCCCTGCGCCACCTGGCGCGTTCATTCCGGAGTCCGCAAGCGTCATTTTGGCGAAATTTGAGTTGTCACGGCAGCCGAATAATCCCAAATTGATTGCATTGTCGCGAGTAATTGAACCGTGCTGCCCCTGGACGCCGCCACCCCCCACCTGCGCGCCCGGCGGCGGCCAACCGGAAGCGCCACACCCGCGATGCGGCGCCCGGCCTGGCCCCCCACCGCATCCGGCCGGAAACGGCTGGACGGCACCCCGACCTGCCCGGCGGTCGCGCCATGAACATTGACGCACCGCACCGGGAGATCCTGCGCCGCAGGCTGGCCACGGCGCTGGAGGAGCAGCGGATCAGCATCGCGCTGCCCTCCTGGACGAGCTGATCGCGCTCGCCGCCAACGAGCCGGAGGAACGCCGGCGGTTGGAGCGGCAACGCGCGGAGATCCAGCGGACGCGGCTCCGCTACCTCGCGAAGTGGGGGCTCGGGCTCTTCACCGTCATGGCGCTCTTCACCGCCGCTCTGGTCGAGAACGAGCGCTTCCTGGGCACGCACCGTCGTCCGCCGCCGCCGCCGCCATCGGTTCGCGCAGAGGCCGAGCTCCAGGGGCTGCCGCGGCGCCCGCCGGGAGGCGGCGGCTCCGGCGAGGCCACCCTCTTCCGGTCGCGCGTGGAGGACCGGCTGCCCGACAACAGCCGCCCCCAGGTCGGCAGTGCCGCCCTCGCGCTGACCGAGCTGCGCTGGTGCGAGTTGGAGGCGCAGCGCCTCAACGCGCTGCGCCGCTACGCGGAAGCGGCGCGCGAGCAGGGCCACCTCACCATCCCCGAGGCGATCGAGGTGACGGCGCGCATCAACCGGTTCGTGGCGACGCAGACCTCGCTCTGCGGCAACCGCATCCGGTCGCGGAGCCTGCTGGAGCAGGCGCAGGCGGAGGCCGCCCAGCATCTCGAACTTCTGGAGCGGGAGGCAGCCGAGCTCCTGGAACGCATCCTGCCACGCCGCCAGGCCACGGCGGCGACGTCGGCGACGGCTGGATCCGGCATGGTCGCCGAGGCGGCAGCGCCGCGGTCGCCGGACCCCGCCCTGGTGATGCAGGTCCAGTTGCGCCTTGCCGCCCTGGGCTTCGATCCGGGGCCGCCCGATGGCGCACTCGGCGCACGCACCCGCACCGCGCTGCGCGCCTTCAAGCGCCTGCGCGGACTGAAGCCGGAGAACGACACGCTCGACGACGCGACGATGGCCGCGCTGTTCCGCTGACGGTGAGATCACCCGTTCGCCGTGGCCACCACGACGGCGCCTGGGCGGTCAGGGGGACACGACGGCGGCCGTCGGCCCGGCGATGGCCGCGCTCACTGCCGTTCGCGCCGGTGTGCTCCCGGCGGCGTCCGTGCCGGCGCCCGCCGCACTTCCGCCGCCGCCGTCGCTGCCCGGCTCCTGTTCAGGCGGCGCTGCGCCGGCCCGGGTCGCGGATGCATCGGCCCCGGCGGCCGGCGCCCC
>JADGHI010000225.1 GCA_019689515.1 Acetobacteraceae bacterium
ACCTATCAGGGCGCGCGCGGCCTCGACCCCGCGATCGTGGCGGAGATCGAGCGCGCCTTCGGCTTCGACAAGCCCGCCTATCAGCGCTTCTGGGAGATGCTCGGCGGCTATCTCCGCTTCGACTTCGGCCGCTCCCTGTTCCGCGACCGGCCGGTGGTGGACCTGATCGTCGAGAAGATGCCGGTTTCGATCAGCCTCGGCCTGTGGTCCACGCTGATCATCTACCTGGTCTCGATCCCCCTGGGCATCCGCAAGGCGGTGCGCGACGGCAGCCGGTTCGACATCGCGACCTCCGGCATCGTGCTGGTCGGCTACGCCATACCGGCCTTCCTGTTCGCCATCCTGCTCGTCGTGCTGTTCGCGGGCGGCACCTTCCTGCAGTGGTTCCCACTGCGCGGCCTGACGACGCCGGGCTCCGAGGCCTGGCCGCTCTGGCAGCGGGCGCTCGACTACGCCTGGCACATGGCGCTGCCGACGCTCTCCCTCGTCATCGGCGGCTTCGCCGGGCTGACGATGCTGACCAAGAACTCCTTCCTCGACGAGATCTCGAAGCAGTACGTCGTCACCGCCCGCGCCAAGGGAGCGAGCGAGCGGCGCGTGCTCTACGGTCACGTGTTCCGCAACGCGATGCTGCTGATCATCGCGGGCTTCCCCTCGGCCTTCATCGGCATCCTGTTCACCGGGGCGCTGCTGATCGAGATCGTCTTCTCGCTCGACGGGCTCGGCCTGCTCGGCTTCGAATCGGCGATCCGGCGCGACTACCCGGTGATGTTCGGCACGCTCTACATCTTCACCCTGCTTGGCCTGCTGATGCAGATCGTCGGCGACTTCGCCTACACGCTGGTGGATCCGCGCATCGACTTCGAGGCCCGGCGCTGATGGCGCTCTCTCCCCTCACCCGCCGGCGGCTCGAGAATTTCCGCGCCAACCGGCGCGGCTACTGGTCGCTCTGGATTTTCGCCACGCTGTTCGTGGTCACGCTGTTCGCGGAGTTCATCGCCAACGACCGCCCCCTGGTCGCGAAGGTGGAGGGGCGCTGGTACGTCCCCGTCCTCGCCGATTACGCCGAGAGCGACATCCTGCCGGACGGCCTGCCGACCTCGGTAGACTGGTACGACCGCGGCTTCCTCGAAGAGTTCCGCGACGCCGGCGGCTGGGCCGTCTGGCCGCTGATTCCCTACGCCTACAACACGATCGTGCGCGACCTCGGCCAGCCCGCGCCCTCGCCGCCCTCGGCGCGTAACTGGCTCGGCACGGACGACCAGGCGCGCGACGTGCTGGCGCGGGTGATCTACGGCTTCCGCATCTCCGTGCTGTTCGGCTTCACCCTCACGATCGTCTCCTCGGTCATCGGCATCGCCGCCGGCGCGGTGCAGGGCTTCTACGGCGGCCTCACCGACCTCCTGTTCCAGCGCTTCATCGAGATCTGGCGCGGCATGCCGGAGCTCTACCTGCTCATCATCCTCGGCAGCATCATCACGCCGGGCTTCTGGGTGCTGCTCGGCTTCCTGCTGCTGTTCTCCTGGATGGGGCTGACCGGGGTGGTGCGGGCAGAGTTCCTGCGCGGGCGGAATTTCGACTACGTGCGTGCGGCGCGCGCGCTCGGCGTCTCCGACGCGCGGGTGATGTTCCGCCACATCCTGCCCAACGCGATGGTGGCGACGCTGACCTTCCTGCCCTTCATCCTCTCGGGCTCGGTGGTCATCCTCACCTCGCTCGACTTCCTCGGCTTCGGCCTGCCGCCCGGCTCGCCCTCCCTCGGCGAGCTGGTGAACCAGGGGAAGAACAACCTCCAGGCGCCGTGGCTCGCCTTCACCGCCTTCATCGTGCTCGGCACCATGCTCAGTCTGCTCACCTTCATCGGCGAGGCGGTGCGCGACGCCTTCGATCCGCGCAAGCTGCCCGGCGGCGCGCAGGCGGCGGCGCCGCTCGCGGAGCAGGTGCCGAACCCCGCCACGATCCTGCCCGACCAGGCCCATGGCGGCAGCGCCACCCCGACCGGCGCCGGGACGGCCTGAGCCATGTCGCTTCTCACCGTCGAGGACCTCGCCGTTGCCTTCCGCGGCCGCACCGTGGTCGAGGGCGTCTCCTTCACCGTCGAGCCCGGCGAGGCTGTCGCCCTGGTGGGCGAGTCCGGCTCCGGCAAGAGCGTCACGGCGCTCTCCTGCCTGCGCCTGCTGCCGCCCGGCGGAACCAATCCGGCCGGGCGCATCCGCCTCGACGGAACCGAGGTCCTGCGCGCGCCGGAGCACGAGCTGCAACGCCTGCGCGGCGGCGTCGCCGGCATGGTGTTCCAGGAGCCGATGACCTCGCTCAATCCGCTGCACACGGTTGGGCGCCAGGTCGCCGAGGCGGTGACGCTGCACCAGCCCGGGATGCGCGGCGCCGCGCTGCGCGAGCGCGTGGTGCATCTCCTTCAGCGCGCCGGCTTCGCCAATGCGGAGGAGCGGCTGGGCGCCTATCCGCACCAACTTTCCGGCGGGCAGCGCCAGCGGGTGATGATCGCCGCCGCGCTCGCCAACGACCCGAAGCTGCTGATCGCCGACGAGCCCACCACCGCGCTCGACGTGACCATCCAGGCGCAGATCCTGGAGCTGCTCGCCGATCTCAGGCGCCGGCTGAACATGGCGCTGCTGCTCATCACCCACGACCTGCAGATCGTGCGCCGCCACGCCGACCGGGTGGTGGTGATGAAGGACGGCCGCGCCGTCGAGCAGGGCCCGGTCGCGGAGGTCTTCGCCAACCCGCGCCACGACTACACGCGCATGCTGCTCGCCACCGAGCCGCGCGGCCGCCCCGCGCCGGTGGCGCCGGACGCCCCCGTCGTGATGGAGGGCGAGCAGATCAAGGTGCACTTCCCCATCCGCCGCGGCGTGCTGCGCCGGACAGTCGGCTACGTGAAGGCCGTGGACGGCGTCTCGGTCACGATCCGCGAGGGCGAGACGGTCGGCTTGGTCGGCGAATCGGGCAGCGGCAAGACCACGCTCGGCCTCGCCCTGCTGCGGCTCGAGCACAGCGAGGGCACGATCCGCTTCGAAGGCGCGCCGATCCAGGGCCTGGACCGCAAGCGGCTGCGGCCGCTGCGCCGGCGCATGCAGATCGTCTTCCAGGATCCCTACGGCTCCCTCTCCCCGCGCATGACGGTGGGCGAGATCGTGGGCGAGGGCCTGGCGGTGCACGAGCCGCAGCTCTCGCGCGCCGAGCGCGGCCGGGCGGTGGCCGCGGCACTGGAGGAGGTCGGCCTCGATCCGGCGATGGCGGAGCGGTATCCGCACGAATTCTCCGGCGGCCAGCGCCAGCGCATCGCCATCGCCCGCGCGCTGGTGCTCAAGCCGCGCCTCGTCGTGCTGGACGAGCCAACCAGCGCGCTCGATGTCTCGGTGCAGGCGCAGGTGGTGGAGCTGCTGCGCGCGTTGCAGGAGCGCCACCGGCTGGCCTATCTCTTCATCAGCCACGACCTGCGCGTGGTGCGCGCGATGGCGCACCGCATCCTCGTCCTCAAGGACGGGCGCGTCGTCGAGGAGGGCGAGGCAGAGCGCATCGTCGCCGCGCCGCGCGAGCCCTATACGCGGGCGCTGATGGCCGCAGCCTTCGACCTCGCCACCGCCGAACCAGAGATGGTCCGCACGTGAACGCCCCCTTCCCCGCCGCCGCCACGCCCGCAGCACCAAGCCCCGATCTCGAGCGCCTGCGCCGCCTGCTCGATTCCGAGCGGGTGAAGCTCGGCGTGCACATCCGGATGATGAACAGCCCGGGCTCGCCGGTCTATCGCCAGGGCGAGAACATCTGGCCCGCGGCGGCGATCCTCGTCGGCTCCTTCGGCGCAACGATGCTGGTGCACTTCTATCTCGGCGCCGCGATCCTCGCCGTCGGCGCCTGGTGGTGGCTGACCAAGGTGCACCCCCGCATCGTGGACGGCGTGTTCGAGCGCACCGTCGCCTTCATCCTGGCCTCCGAGACGAACTTCGAGGCGCTGTGGACGAGGGGCGTGCTGTCCTTCTACGCGAAGCTGCCGGACGGCCGCGAGGTGGCGGCGACGCGCCGCGACGACTGGCGCGAATTCCTCCGCCGCGTCGAATCCGAATTCGAAGGAGACTGATCACGCATGGGCACCGCCGACGGCACCGCCGTGCTGCTGTCCACCAAGGCGAACGCGATGGCCGATTGGGCCGAGGCGCTGCGCGCACTCGATCCGACGCTCGACATCCGCCTGTTCCCCGATGCCGGCGATCCGGCCGCGATCGAGGCCGCGGTGGTCTGGACCGAGCACGACATGGCGGAGCTGCGGCGCTATCCGAACCTGAAGCTCATCGTCTCGATGGGCGCCGGCGTGGACCACCTGCTGCGTCCGCCGGGGCCGCCGCCCGGCGTGCCGGTGGCGCGGCTGGTGGATGAGCGGCTGACCCAGGGCATGACCGAATGGGTGCTGCTCAACGTTCTGCGCTTCCATCGGCAGGACCCGGAGTACCGTGCGCAGCAGGCGGCGCGGGTGTGGCGGGAGCTGCCGGCGCCGGACACGGCGGCGCGGCGCGTGGGCATCCTTGGCCTCGGCGCGCTCGGCGCCGCGGCAGCGCGCGCGCTGCGAGGCCTCGGCTTCCCCGTGATGGGCTGGTCGCGGCGCCCGAAGGCGCTGGAGGGAATCGAGTGCTTCCACGGCGCGGAGGGCCTCTCGGCGATGCTGCCGCGCACCGACATCCTGGTCTGCCTGCTGCCGTTGACGCCGCAGACGCGCGGCATCGTCAGCCGGGATCTGCTGCAATCCCTGCCGCGCGGGGCCTATGTCATCAACGGCGCGCGCGGCGGCCACGTGGTGGACGCCGACCTCCTGCACGCGCTCGACACGGGCCAGGTCGCCGGCGCGGCGCTCGACGTGTTCGAGCCGGAGCCGCTACCGGCGGACCATCCCTACTGGTCGCACCCGAAGGTGTTCGTCACCCCGCACGCGGCAAGCATCACGATTCCGCGCAGCGCGGCGCCGCAGGTGGTGGAGAACATCCACCGGGTGCGGGCAGGGCGCCCGCTCATCAACCTCGTCGACCTCGCCGCCGGCTACTGAGGCAGCCCGGCGGCGCGCCACCGGCGCCGCCGGCCGTCAGCCCACGCGGCGGGTGGTGTTTCCGCCGGCCGCGCCGGACGTGCCCTCGGCATTCGCCGGCTCGGCGACCGTGAGCTCGCGTGTCGCCGCCGCGGCGTCGGCCATGATCTGGCGCAGGTCGCGCAGGAACGCGCTTCCCTTGAGCGTGCGCTGAACGAGCACGCTGCGCCGGTCCATCGGGTCCACCTTGCGGCGCGCCAGGTCGAGCTCACCCAGCCGGTCCAGCGCCCGGGTGATCGCCGGCTTCGATACGTTCAGCTCGGCGGCCAGGCCGCGCACCGTGTGCGGCCCGTCCGTGAGATAAACGGTCAGGAAAACCCCTAGCTGTCGAGCCGAGAGATCCGGCCCGTCCCGCCGAACCAGCGCGACGACCGTGTCCCTGAGCACGCCGACGAGCTGGTCGGGATTGATCTGTGCGGCCATGTCCTACAATCCTTCCTGGTCCTACCGCCGCCCCGCACCTTTGCCCCGGCCCACGGCGACCCTGGCGCCGGCGGCGCCGCCGCTGCGGACCATGGTTCCGGCGTAGCTGCCCGGGCTGCCCGGTCCTAGCCCTCGCGCCTCCACAGAGCCGCTGCGGCGCAAAAGTTCCCTCTTCATCCCAACTTCGTTACCGATCCGGTTGGCCATGTTGCTCCGCCAAGGCGCTGATCGCCGCATGAATTGCCCGCATCGCCTGCGCCTCGCCCCCCTCCGGCCGCCCCGGTCTGGACGAGTCGTTCCAGGCATAAAGGTCCAGATGCGCCCAGCGCACGCCGGGTGGAACGAAGCGCTGGAGAAAAAGTGCAGCCGTGATCGCCCCCGCCATCGGTTTCGAGCCGACACTGGAGACGTCCGCCACCGCGCTGTCCATCCATGAATCGTATCCGGAATGCAGTGGCAGGCGCCACAGCGGATCGTGGGCCTTCCGGCCGGCCGCAAGCAACATCTCCGCGAGCGCGTCGTCGTTGCTGAACAGCGCCGGCAGGTCGGGCCCCAGCGCTACCCGCGCCGCACCGGTCAGGGTGGCGCAGTCCAGCACCACGTCCGGCCGCCGCTCCCCCGCCAGGGTGAGCAGGTCGCACAGCACCAGCCGGCCCTCGGCGTCGGTGTTGCCGATCTCCACCGTCAGGCCCTTGCGGCTGCGCACCACGTCGAGGGGGCGCATGGCGGTGCCGGAGACGGCGTTCTCCACCGCGCCGACCAGCAGCATCAGGCGCACGGGCAGGCGTGAGCGCATCACGAGATCGGCCACGCCGATCAGCACCGCGGCGCCGCCCATGTCCTTCTTCATCCGCAGCATCGCGGCCGAGGGCTTGAGGTCGAGGCCGCCGCTGTCGAAGCACACGCCCTTGCCGCAGAGCGCGATCAGCGGCCCGTCCGCGCTGCCCTGCCATTCGAGGATCGCCACGC
>JADGHI010000226.1 GCA_019689515.1 Acetobacteraceae bacterium
GGTCCGGACCGAATCGTGTTGCGTCTCAGCATTCCGCTGCGGCAGGCGCTCGCCCGGCTCACCTTGCCGGTGCTGGTCGCCATGGCCTTCGGGACCATCCTGCTCGGCAAGGCGGATGCGCTGCTGGCCGAGCGCGCCCGCATGGCGCTCGCCGACATCCTCGCCCCGCTCTGGGCAGCGATGGCCGAGCCGCTGCGCACCGCGCGGGACGCCGTGGAGGAGGCGCGCGGGCTGCTCGCCCTGCGCGCGGAGAACGCCCGGCTGCGCGAGGAGAACGAGCGCCTCCGCCGCTGGCTGGCCGCGGCGCTCGCGCTCGAGGCGGAGAACGCCCTGCTGCGCCGCCAGCTCGCCTTCATCCCCGATCCCGCGCCGCACTTCGTCACCGCTCGCGTCGTGGCCGATGGCGGCGGCACCTACGCGCGCGCCGTGCTGCTCGCCGTCCATCCCGGCCACACCGTCCGCAAGGGCCAGGTGGCGCTGGACGAGCGCGGCTTCGTCGGCCGGGTGACCGAGGTCGGCACCCGCTCCGCCCGCGTCCTGCTCGCCACCGACGTCAGCAGCCGCATCCCCGTGACACTGGAGGGCAGCCGGGCGCGGGCGCTGATGATCGGCACCAACGGCCCGCGGCCACGTCTCGCCTACTGGCCCGAGGGGGTCCGGCCGGCGGAGGGCGAGAGGCTGGTGACCAGCGCCGAGAGCAACCTCTTCCCCGGCGGCCTGCCGGTCGGCGTGGTGCGCTGGTCGGAGGCCGGCACGCCGGAAGTCGAGCTGTTCGCCCGGCTCGACCGCCTGGACCTGGTGCGCCTGTTCGACTTCGACACCAGCGGCATCCTGCCGCCCGAGGCGGTAGCGCGTCCGGAGCAGACTCGGGGCCGCAGCAGCGCCAGAACGGCCGCTGCTACCATGGCGCGGCAATGATCGGAGGCCCCCCCGGCGCGGCGCCGCCACGGCCATCCCCGCAGGGGCGCAAGGAGCCGCCCCCTGGCCTGCTGCACCGCCTCGATGCCCTGGGCCGGGCCAGCCTGCCGGGCGTCGCCACGGCCGGGCTCATGGTCCTCGCCGCCGCGCCGCCCGCCGGGCTGCCGGGCGCGGTCGCGGCGGTCTGCCTGCCGGCGGTGTTCTTCTGGTCGGCCTTCCATCCCGCCGCGATGCCGGCGCCGGTGGTCTTCGCCCTCGGCCTGTTGCAGGACCTGCTCGGCCTCGCGCCGCTCGGCACCGGGGTGCTCACCCTGTTGCTCGTCCATGGAGCGGTGACCCGCTGGCGGCGGCCGATCGCGCGGCAGACCTTCCTGGTCGTCTGGGTCCTCTATTGCGCCGCAGCCGGGGCCGCCGCGGCGCTGGGCTGGGCGCTGCAATTCCTCCTGACGCTGCGCCTGCCGGCCCTGACTCCGGCCTGGCACCAATTCCTCCTCACCATCGGCCTTTACCCGCTGCTCGCCTGGCCAATGGGATGGCTTCACCGGACGGTGGTCCGGGTGGAGGAGGAGGCGGGGGCGTGATCGGCCCACCGTGGCGGCGGCATGGCGCATGGCTGCGCTGGCGCCGCCGCGCCATCCCGGGGCACGGCCTCGGCGGCAGCCTCGGCACCAGCGCCCGCCGCGAGGAGGAGCGCCGCCGCGGCGTCTTCACCCGCCGTACCCTCCTGCTCGCTTCCGCCCAGCTCGGCGCCTTCGGCTTCCTCGGCCACCGGCTCTGGCGGCTGCAGGTCGAGGAGGGCGCGCGCTATGCGACGCTGGCCGAGGAGAACCGGATCAGCGTGCGGCTGATCGCGCCGCCGCGCGGCCGGGTGCTCGACCGTCAGGGCCGCGTGGTCGCCGGCAACCGGCTGAACTGGCGCGCCCTGCTGGTCCCCGAGCAGACCGCCGACGTCGCGGCCACGATCGACACCTTCTCGCGCATCGTCCCCCTCGCCGAGCACGAGCGGGCGCGCATCGAGCGCGAGCTGCGCCGCCGGCGCCGCTTCGCCCCCGTGGTGCTGCGCGAGTTCCTCGACTGGGAGGAGATGGCCCGGATCGAGCTGAACGCGCCCGACCTGCCGGGCATCAGCGTGGACATGGGCACGACCCGGATCTACCCGGAGGGCGAGGATCTCGCCCATGTCGTGGGCTACGTCGCGCCGCCGAGCGAGGCCGACATCGGCGAGGACCGGCTGCTGGAACTGCCCGGCATCCGCATTGGCCGCGCCGGGGTGGAGCGCCACCACGACCGGGTCCTGCGCGGCCGCGCCGGCGCCACGCAGCTCGAGGTCAACGCGGTCGGCCGCGTCATCCGCCAGCTCGACCGGCGCGAGGGCATCCCCGGTCAGGACGTCCAGATCACCATCGACGCCGCCTTGCAGAAGGCGGTGCGGGCCAAGATCGCAGAGGGCACCACCGCCGTCCTGCTCGACGCGCGCAACGGGGAGGTGCTGGCGATGGCGACCAAGCCCTCCTTCGATCCCAACCTGTTCAACGCCGGCGTCTCGGCGGCGCAGTGGCGGCAATGGACCGCCTCGCGCTCGACGCCGCTGATCAACAAGGCGACGAACGGCCTCTACGCGCCGGGCTCGACCTTCAAGATGGTCGTCGGACTCGCCGCGCTCGAGGCCCGGGTCTGCACGCCCGGGGAGCGCGTGCACTGCCCCGGCCACATGGACCTCGGCAATACGCGCTTCCACTGCCACAACCGCGGCGGCCACGGCGGCGTGGACCTCCGCGCGGCGCTGAAATACTCCTGCGACGTCTATTTCTACGAGATGGCCAAGCGCCTCGGCATCGACCGCATCGCGGCGATGGCGCGGCGCCTCGGTCTCGGCGTGGACCTCGGGATCGAGCTGCCGGGCACACGGCGCGGCCTGGTGCCGACCCGCGCCTGGCGCGAGGCACAAGGTAAGCCCTGGGCGCTCGGTGACACGGTGGTGCATGGAATCGGCCAGGGCTTCTACCAGCTCACCCCCCTCGCCCTCGCCACCTACACGGCGCGCCTCGCCACCGGCCGCGCGGTGCAGCCGCACCTGACGCGGGCGATCGGCGGCCAGCCCGTGCGCGGATCGAGGCCCGAGGACTGGCCTCCACTCGGCATCAACGAGCGAGACCTGCGCCTGGTACGCGAGGCCATGTGGGCCGTGGTGAACGAGGAGGGCGGCACCGCGCGCGTTGCCCGCCTGCCCGCCTCGCTCGGCGTGCAGATGGCGGGCAAGACCGGCACCACCCAGGTCCGGCGGGTGACGCGCGAGCAGCGCGAGCGCGGCTTCAACGTCAACCAGCTCCCACGGGAATGGCGGCCGCACGCGCTGTTCGTCGCCTACGCCCCGCACGACAACCCGCTCTTCGCTGTCTCGGTCGTGGTCGAGCACGGCACCAGCGGCTCCGGCGCCGCGGCGCCGCTCGCGCGCGACATCCTGGTGGAGGCCTTCCAGCGCCTGCGATCCGGCGGTGGCAGTCCGCCGCCTGCCTCGGGAGGGGCCCGCCTGGCGGAGGCCGCTCCGCCGTGACGGCGGTGTTCGAGCGCCGGCTGCTGACCGGCGACCGCGGCGCCGCTGTCCTCGCCAGCCTCTGGCGGATTCCCTGGGGCTTCGTGCTGCTGCTCTGCCTGCTCGCGGCGGTGGGCTATGTGGCGCTCTATTCGGCCGGCGGCGGCGCGCCGGAGCCCTATGCGCAGAAGCACGCGATCCGCTTCGGCTTCGGGCTGGTCGTGATGCTGGCCGTCGCGCTGGTGGACATCCGTATCATCGCGCGCCTCGCCTGGCCGGCCTATGCGGGCGGCGTCGCGCTGCTGGCGCTGGTTCTGCTGCACGGCAATATCGGCAAGGGAGCGCAGCGCTGGATCGACATCGGCCCGCTGCAGCTCCAGCCCTCCGAGCTGATGAAGATCCTGCTCGTGCTTGCGCTCGCGGCCTGGTTCCGCCGGGCGAGCTGGGAGCGGGTGGGCAATCCGTTGTTCCTGCTCCCGCCGGCGGTGGCGGTGGCGGTGCCGGTCGCCCTGATCCTGAAGCAGCCCAATCTCGGCACGGCGCTGATCACGGCCGCGGTCGGCGGCGCAGTGTTCTGGGCCGCGGGGGTCCGCTGGTGGAAATTCGCGATTGGGCTGGGGGGCGTGGCGCTGGCCGCACCGATCGCGTACCACCATCTGCACGACTACCAGAAGGCACGGATCCAGACCTTCCTCGACCCGGAGAGCGATCCGCTCGGGGCGGGCTACAACATCATCCAGTCGAAGATCGCACTTGGCTCCGGCGGAGTGTGGGGCAAGGGGTTCCTGCAGGGTACCCAGGGCCACCTCAACTTCCTCCCGGAGAAGCAGACCGACTTCATCTTCACGATGCTGGCCGAGGAATTCGGTCTGGTCGGCGCCCTGACAGTGCTGGGCCTGATGTTCCTGGTGGTGATGTTCTGCCACCTCGTGGCGTTGCGCTGCCGGCACCAGTTCGGACGGCTGTTGGCGGCGGGCCTCGGGACGAATTATTTCCTCTACGTTTTCGTCAACATTGCGATGGTGACCGGATCCATCCCGGTCGGAGGCGTTCCGCTGCCGCTGATCTCGCATGGCGGCTCGGCGATGCTGACGACGATGCTGGGTTTCGGCCTGCTGATCTCCGTCTGGGTGCACCGGGACACGGAGTTGGAACCGGGCCGTGGCTGAAGGGGTGGCTTTCGGGGTTGATTTGCCGGCGCAGGGCGTTATCTAGCCGGCGTTGCATGGCGGCGGCGCCAAGGCCGCCGGGTGCCCGGCGGGCGCATAGCTCAGTTGGTAGAGCAGCTGACTCTTAATCAGCGGGTCCTAGGTTCGAGTCCTAGTGCGCCCACCAACACTTAGCTCCGTTATCCACAGCCCGAAAAGTCGCCGCGGACCCCTAGCGGACCCGCCGGTCGCGATTTCAAGTGCACGGCGGGCATCCTGCGGACTGATCGACCGAACGATGCGAGGAATCCCTATCGGTCGTCGAAGGTTGGTCGGGCGCATGGCTTGCGGCCGGCGCGCGTCCCGCCCAAAGCGCCCTGGGGCGCGCAGCCGACAAGCGCCGCGGCCCGTGATGGCCCGTAGGTGGCTCCGTCCGCCCCAAACAGCTCGGGAACGCCCGTCGCGAGGGCCGGGGAACTCAGCCGCGTCGTGGCTGACACCAAGGCGGAGTTCTTCATTGTTACCGACCAAGGGGGCAAGGACGAACCTGCTTCGCCAGCACAACCGCGATGGCAGGATCCACGTCACCGGCAACGCTGGGAGCGACGCCCTGTTCGCCGCATCCTGGCTCCTCGACGAGGACGCAGCCCCGTGGGGGCGCGCCGAGACCCGGCACGGCCGTCTCGATCTTGGCTGACGACTCATCCTTGTGATAGGGCACCGACGGGAGAGCTTCGGCGGGGGGGGCTCGACCGGATCTGCGATGCGCTTACCGCCCTCGCAGCGCACGACGACGTCCAGATCGTCGACCCCGGCCACCTATACCCCAACCTGCGCAGCACTGCGCTCAAGCGGCTGGGTCAGGTCGATGGTGTCACGCTCGCCAATGGAGTATACTATTGCGAAATGATACACTTCATGCGGCGGGCCAGCATCACCATCACCGACTCCTGCGGCCTCCAAGAGGAGGCGTCCGCCTTCGCCAAGCCGGTACTGGTCACGCGCGGCGTCACCGGACGGTCGAAAGCCGTGGCCATGTGCGTCGTTAGGCTGGTCGGCACGGACCCGCAGGCGATCCGGCGCGAGGCGGAGCTACTGCTCGAGGATCTACGCGTCTACAAAGAGCGCGCGCAGCCCGCACTACCCTGCGGGGACGGCATGGCCGCGCAGAGAATCGGCGACATCCTCATGGAGTAACGTCGTCTCAACCGTGGTCGGCCGATGGCGCGCCGCACCTAGTCCTGTTCCTCAAGAATTCCCCTGGCTGCTCAAACCACCACCGATTTGCGGGGCCGCCGGCGAAATCCACCGACGATCGATGACGCGACGAATGGACAGCAAGCACAGAGAGGCCATCGAGGCCATCGCGCCAGCGGCCGAAGAACGCATCTTCTGCCCGGACCACATGCTCGGCCTGGTGCAGGAGGCCTTCCCTGGGTGCCACGCCATTCCCTATTGCAATATACATGACCTCAGCGTGACGCCGCCCGAATGGGCGATCGTCCACAAGGGGCTACTGCCTCGAATCGGCAGGTCAGCGCTCGTAGGAATTATCCTGCGTTCCGAAGCCTTCTTCGCCAACGACGTCTTCGTCGTCTATCGGCGCGCTGGCGAGTGGCAGCGCACGAGGCCGGCCGATCCCGACACCTTTCTCCACGTCGCGCCCGTGCTCGAGTTCTGCCGCCGATGGCAGCCATGGTCCCGTGGCCGGACCTCGAACCGCGCCGTCGTCTGCTCCGCCTGGAAGGTCGGTAACGTCGGTGACGACGCGGTCACTCTCGCAGCCGCTGGCATCTGCCGCCGGCTTGGCTTCGAGGAGGTCGTGTTCACCGGCCCGGGCGGTTCTCTGGAGCCGATCGAGGGGGCGGGGCTCGTGGTCGTCGGGGGC
>JADGHI010000227.1 GCA_019689515.1 Acetobacteraceae bacterium
CTCCCCGCCCGTGCCCTTCACGCGCACCGCGGTGCGCAGCTCCGCCGCGCTGCGCGCCACGACCGGCCCGCGCGCATCGGTCGTGCGGTCGAGCGTCGCGTCGTGCATGATCACCACCTCGCCATCGGCGGAGAGGTGCACGTCGCACTCCACCTGGTCCACGGGGAGGCGCGCGGTCTCCCGGAAGGCGGTCATGCTGTTCTCGGGCCAGAGGAAGGCCCCGCCGCGGTGGCTGGCGATCTGCGGGCGTCGTGGTGTCGTCATGGCACGCGCGATCCTGCGCGAGGCGCGGGCCGCGGGAAAGCCTCAGTCCGCACGCAGCAGCCAGACGGAGAACAGCCGGGCCGGATCGGTCCAGCACCGCTCGGCGTTCCAGCCGCTGCGGGCGCAGAGCCGGGCGAAGCCCTCGGGGCGGTACTTGTGGCTGTTCTCGGTGTGGATGGACTCGCCGGCGGCGAAGGCGATGCGCCGTCCGGCCAGGGTCACCGCCTGCGGCCGCAGGGAGACGAGGTGCATTTCGACCCGCTCCGCGCGGTCGTTCCACACCGCCCGGTGGCGGAAGGCCGAAAGGTCGAAATCGGCGCCGCATTCCCGGTTGAGGCGCGCGAGCAGATTGAGGTTGAACCGGGCCGTCACGCCGGCGGCGTCGTCATACGCCGCCTCCAGCACCGCCGGGTCCTTCACCAGGTCGGCGCCGATCAGCAGCCACGCGCCGTCGCCCAGCACGCGCCGCGCCATCGCCAGGAACGCCTCCGCCCCCGCGGGATCGAAATTGCCGATGGTGGAGCCCGGGAAGAAGCCGAGGCGCGGCGCGCGCGCCGGCACGCCCGCTGGCAGCGCGAAGGGACGGGTGAAGTCCGCGACCACCGGCAGCACGGCCAGGCCCGGCCACTCCGCTGCCACGCGCGCCGCGGCCTCCCCGAGCCATTCGGGGGCGATGTCCACCGGCACGTAGGCGGCGGGGGCGCTGAGCGCGGCAAGCAGGATCGCCACCTTCTCCGCGCTGCCGGAGCCGAACTCCACCACCGCCGCGCCGGGTCCTGCCAATCCCGCCGCCTCCGCCGCGCAGCCGCCGCGCAGGATCGCGATCTCGGTCCGCGTCGGGTAGTACTCCGGCAGGCGCGTGATCGCCTCGAACAGCCGTGCCCCTTCGGCGTCGTAGAGCCACTTGCAGGGGAGCGTCTTGCGTGGCGCGGACAGGCCGGCCAGCGCATCCGCCAGCAACGCCGCCCGCTGCCGCTCCGCGCTCTCCGCCGCTGCGTCCGGCTTCCGCGCGGCGCCGCTCACGCGGCGTCCTCCGCCAGCCGCAGGCCGGAGAACTGCCAGCGCGCGCCGGGCGGGAAGAAGTTGCGGTAGCTCCGGCGCGCATGGCCCGGCGGAGTCGCCAGCGAGCCGCCCCGCAGCACCATCTGCCCGATCATGAACTTGCCGTTGTACTCGCCGACCGCCCCCTCCCACGGGCGGAAGCCCGGATAGGGACGGTAGGCGCTGCCGGTCCACTGCCAGACATGGCCCTCCGCGGCGAGGAAGCCCGGCAAGCCGGCCGCCGCCTCCCACTCCTGCTCGGTCGGCAGGCGCTTGCCGGCCCAGCGCGCGAAGGCATCGGCCTCGTACCAGCTCACATGGCGCACCGGCGCCGCCGGATCCACGGGACGCAGGCCGCCGAGGGTGAAGGCGAGCCACGCCCCGTCGCGGCGCTCCCAGTAGAGCGGCGCCTCCCAGCCCTCCGCCTGGCGCGCCGCCCAGCCATCGGACATCCAGAGCAGCGGCTCGCGGTAGCCGCCCGCCTCGATGAAGGCGAGCCAGTCGCCATTGGTCACCGGCCGGTCGGCGATGCGGTAGGGCGCGAGCAGCACGCGGTGCCGCGGGGTCTCGTTGTCGAAGGCGAAGCCGCCATCGGGCCACCGGCCCGTCCCGGCATGGCCGATCGCGACGATCCCCTCCGGCCCGTCGAGCCAGCGCACCGGACCGCGCGGTGC
The DNA here is from genome assembly GCA_019689515.1 of Acetobacteraceae bacterium. GTDB lineage: Bacteria > Pseudomonadota > Alphaproteobacteria > Acetobacterales > Acetobacteraceae > Caldovatus. Next base: position 1,980 of record JADGHI010000227.1, read on the forward strand.
CTCCGGCTCGCGCCAGCCGGGGTCGTAGGCCGGGCGCAGCGGGTTCTGCGCCAGCGCGTGCAGGATGTCGGTCAGCAGCAATTCCTGGTGCTGCTCCTCATGCTGCAGGCCGAGCTCGACCAGCGCCGCAACCTCCGATGGCACGCCGCGCGCGAGCAGCGCCGCCATCGCCGCGTCCACATGCGCGCGGTAGGCCGTGACCTCGGCGCAGGAGGGCCGCGTCAGCATCCCCCGGCGCGGCCGCGCGTGCCGCGGCCCGGCGGCCTCGTAGTAGGAGTTGAACAGGAAGGCGAAGGCCGGGTCGAACACCGCGTAGCCGGGCGCGTGGGGAACCAGCAGGAAGGTCTCGAAGAACCAGGTCGTATGCGCCCGGTGCCACTTCGCTGGCGAGGCGTCGGGCATGGACTGCACGCACTGGTCTTCCGGCGAGAGCGGCGCGGCGAGGGCCTCGGTGCGGCCGCGCACCGCCGCGTAGCGGGTGGCGAGGCCGGACCCGGCGGCCGCCAGGCTGCCCGCAGCGACGGCCGCCGCCGCTGCCGCGTTCCGGTCGATGACATGCATGGGGTGGCCCTCCTCGACCGCGGTGCCGCATCCAAGCCCGGCGATCCCCGCGGGACAACCGCCGCCCGCCTCCTCCACACGGCTCCGTGACCGGCGGATCGCCCTGCCGCATCTCGCCGGCATGTTCCGAAGCGCATGCCGCCCCGCCGCGCGCCAGCCGGCCGACCCGGGGCCGTGGCCGATCGCGGCCATGGTCGGCGCCCGAGCCGGGGGCGTGATAGCCCCGGCCCGGTTCGGGAGCCCCGGGAAGGCCGTTGTCGCGACACGGCCTCGGCGCGCCCGGTGGTCAAGGGAATGCGGCACATCCGGCGAGGGTCCCCATCCTCACGGCTTCGTGCGGACGCATTCACCGCGGCGACGCGCCAGCCTCCCACCACCGGCTCCCCTACACGGCCGGTCCCCTCGCCCGCTCCGCGCTTGCAACCATCGGGGTGCGTAACCGTTGTCCTGGAAGACCGGCCTCCGCGCGCCACCTCGCGTCGCAACCGCTGGCAAATCCAGGCGTTCCGCCGCGGACCTGCGAGGCCCCGAGCGGGGTGCCGTGGAGATCGGGAGACGGAATGCAGGCGACGCCGGGACACTGGCAGTTGGAGCGGATCAAGCGGCGGCTTGAGGACGGGCTCGCCGGCCTTCTCATAAGCGCGCCGCGGGTCGCCCTGCTCGGCATGCCACCGGCCGAGGACCTGGGCGGGCAACTGCGCATCGAGGGCCTCGAGACGCTGCTCGCCGCGCGCGGCACGGCGGTGACGCGCCGCGTCGTGGCCGGAGGCTTCGATGCTACCACAGCGGCCCGGCTGCCCGCGGATGCGACGGTCCTCTGGCTCGACGGCCCGGGCACGGACACGGAGACCGAGGGCCTCGCCGCCCTGGCCATGCTCCCGCCCCGCTCCCTGGTTCTGATGGGCGGCCTGACGGCCGTGGAGGCCCCCAGCACCGCGCTCCTCGCGGCGGGCACGCTCGCGCAGCGCGGGTGGCGCGTGGTCCTGACTCTGCCGGACTGCGGCGCCGACACCCCCACCATGGCCGCCCATGCCGGGGCGGAACTGCAGCTGCTGCCCGATCCGGCGCACGCCCTCTGGGGCCTGCTCGACCATCACCCGCACGCCGGCGGTCGTGGCGGTACCTGCGTCCTCGACGCCCCGCCGGCGGCAGACGCGACCCCGGGCGTCCCCGCCCTTCGCTGGCCGGCGCTGCTGCCGGCGCCGCGGCTTCACGCGCTGCGCCTGGCAATCGAGGCCCTGCGCCGCGCCCCATCCGGCCTGGAGGCGTGGGCACCCGTGCCGCTCGCCATTGCCCGGCGCCGGGCGCTGGAAGCGGCGCGGCGCATCCTGGTCGGGCATGACCGGATCGAGGCCGGCAGCCTCGGTGCCAGCCTGTTCGCCGCCTTGCTCGGCCGGCCCTTCCGCCCGATCGGGCCGCACGCCGCGGCAATCGAGAACTACTGGCGCCGCTGGCGGGCGCTGTCCTCCCGACACCGGCCGACAGCGCCAGCGGACGTCCCGCCGACGGCAAGCACTGCCCGGACGGGGCAGGAGGCGCCGCATCGCAGCAACGCAGAGGCGGCATGAGCGAGGCTCCGCCGACCACCCCGGCCGACGGTCCGCCGCTCGCGGGCCTTGCCTGCCTGGTGTTGGCCCATGAGCACCCGCAGCAACTCCGGCTGCTGCTCGACGCGCTCACGCGGGCCGGCGCGCGCTGCTTCCTGCACATTGACCGGCGCGCCGAGGCGACCCGTGCGGCGCTGCTCGCCGCCGGATTGCCCGCCGGGGTGGAACTGCTGCCGCAGCGGGAGTCCTTCGCCTCCGGCTGGGGCGGCTTCGGCATGATCGAGGCGACCCTGGCGCTGATGCGCGCGGCTCTCGCCCCGGCCACCGTGCCGCCGCGCGCGCTCTGCCTGCTCTCCGGCACGCATCTGCCGATCCGCCCGGCGGCGGAGATCGCGGCCCTTCTGCTCGACGGGCGCGAGCACGCGGACCTGCGCTTCGCCTGCGCCGAGCCTCCCGAGCGGGAGAGCCTGCGCCGCTTCTGGTATCCGACCCTGCCGGGCCGCGAGCAGGAGTCGCGGCTGCTCCGCTTCCTCAACCGCAACACCTGGCGGCTGGGGCGGCGCGACCTGGCGCGCGGCCTGCGCGGCATGACACCGATGGTGGGCAGCCAGTGGTGGTGCATGACGGCGCGCACCGCCAGCCGGATGCTCGAGTTCCTCGACGCCAATCCGTGGTACGTCCGGTTCTTCCGCCGGGCACACATCCCGGACGAGAGCTTCTTCCAGACCCTGCTCGGCGCCGCCATCGCCCGCGGCACCGCGCGGCTTGGGCCGCCGTCGAGCTACCAGGTGATGGAGGGCTACGGCCCGCGCGTGCTGACGGCCGAGGAACTGTCGGCGGCCTTCGCCAGCGGGCGGCCTTTCGCGCGGAAATTCGATTCGCGGATCGCGCCTGATGCGGTCAGCCTCGCCCTGGCGGGTGCCGGCATCCATTCGGCAGCGCCCACTGCTGCTGCCGCCACGCCCGGCCGCGTGGCGGTGGCGGCCCGGCGAGGGAGATGGGTGTGGAGCGGAGGGGGATGGGCGACGACGCCGTGACGCGGACAGCGGTGACGCTGGCGGCGACGGATTCCCCCCTCCCCGACGGCCTCTCGCCGGTCGGCGCGCCGCCGGCGCCGCGCCCGGGCGAGATCCTGGCGCTGATCGTCGCGCGCAACGAGGCGCTCCGCCTGCCTTCGGCGCTCGCACATGCCCGCCGCCTCGGGGTGGACCGGGCCATCCTGATCGACAACCGCTCGGACGACGGCACCCGCGCCATCGCCGAGGCCGAGCGCGGCTGGGTGCACCTGATCGACGCGCCGGGCAGCTACGCAGCGTCGAATTTCGGCGTGGACTGGACCAACGCGGTGCTCGACCGATGGGCGCGCGGGCACTGGGTGCTGGTGATCGACGCCGACGAGGTGCTGGTCTTCCCCGGCAGCGACCGCGACGGCGCGCTGCGTGCCCTGTGCGCGCATCTCGACGCGATCGGCTCGGAGGCGCTGCCCGCCCTGCTGCTCGACTGCTTTCCCGGGGAGCCGCTCCACGCCGTGGATTTCCGCCCCGGCGACGACCTCCTCGCGGCGGCCCCGTTCTTCGAGCCGCCGCGGCTGCGGCAGGAGCCGAGCGAGCATTTCCCCTACGTCCAGCAATATGGCGGCCTGCGCGAGCGCGTCTTCTTCCCGGAGGCCGATCCGCGCCGGCCGGCACGCTTCCTCCATCAGCGCCTCTACAATCTGGGCTGGAGGATCCCGGCGCTGCGGCGGGCCGCATGGTTCCGCGCCCTGGCGCCGAAGCGCTCGCCCAACCTGACCAAGGTCCCGCTGGTCCGCTGGCGCGAGGGGGCGCGGCTGATCTCCTCCACGCACATGCTGGCGCCGATGACGTTGGCGCCGGGGCAGCCCTCCGGCGTGCTGCTCCACTTCAAGTTCCTGCAGGACTTCCACGCCCGCGCGCTGGACGCGGTCGAGCGCGGCGCGCATTTCGACAGCTCGCGCGAATACCGGCGCTACCTCGCGGCCCTGGCGGCGGAGCCGCAATTCCGGCTGCACGGCCCGCGCAGCGTCCTTTATGATGGGCCGGCTCAATTGGTCCGGCTCGGGCTGATGCGCGACAGCGAGGCCTGGCGGGCGGCACGCGGCGAGGAGGACCTGGAACGCGACGGGGGTGTGCCTCATGTCCCGTCACCCCAGGCCGTCGGCAGGGAAGAGCCGGTCCAGGGGGACCCGTGACAGATTCGAGCCCGTCATTGGGCGATGGCCGACAGGGGTGACGCGTTTCCTTAGATTTCATTAAATTCGATCTGGTAGGGGCGCAGCAGCGGCAGGAGATCCTATCCCCCGCCCGTCGTTGGTGCGCATCTGGCCGGTTGGTCTAGCGCTCCGCCTGCCTTGCGCTGGTCTGAACAT
>JADGHI010000228.1 GCA_019689515.1 Acetobacteraceae bacterium
GGCCTGCGCCGGCGCGACGACAAGGCCCCGCTCTGGGCCGATGCCGTCCGGCGTTGGATGACGGAGAAGCTCGCCGGGCGGAAGCCTTCGACCCAGCAACGCTACCTCGTCAGCCTGCGCCAGCTTCATCCCCACCTGGCCGATCTGCCCATCGCCGCGATCGACCAGCCGACGCTCAACGACTACGTGGTCGCGCGCATGGGCGCCGGCGTGACCGCGGCGACGGTGCGGCGCGATCTCAACGTCGTTTCGGGCGTCTGGCGCGTCGCACGCCGCGCCGGCTGGGTGCAGGGCACGAACCCGGCCCGCGCCGAGCTCGAGGAGATCGAGGAGCTGCGCGACCCGGCCCGGCCGGTGCCGCTGCGCGACCTGGCGCTGGTCATCCGCCAGGCGTCGGGCCTGGCGCGCGACCTGATCCGCTTCCTGGCCCGCACGGGCTGCCGCCAGGAGGAGGCGGCGAGCCTGGAATGGCGCGAGGTCAACCTGCGCGCCGATCCGCCGACCGTCACGTTCCTCGACACCAAGACGCGGGCGCCACGGGTGATCGAACTCCCGCCCCAGGTCGCGCGCGACCTTCGGCGGTTGCCGCGCGATCCGCGCACGACCTACGTGTTCTGGCATCCCTTCGGGAAGGGCGGGCCGGATCGGTACCGGCAGTTTGCGACCGTGTTCTGGGGCCTGGTGCGCGAGACGGCGGAGGCCGCCGCCGCGGCTGGCGGGCCGCGGCGCAGCGGCCGCAGTGCCGGCTTCCAGCCCTTCCGCTGCCACGACTTGCGTCACACCTTCGCGGTGCGCTGGCTGGAGAAGGGCGGGGATATCTACGCGCTGTCGCGCCACCTGGGGCATTCGACGGTGGACACCACCGACCGGGTCTATGGCGCCTGGCTGCGGCGCGAGCGGAGGCGGGCGCGGGCCTGACCCGCCCGCGACACGGGGGTGTAGCAAAAGGTGTAGCAGGGGCGGGTGGCGCGCCCGTCGATCGGACGGGTTTCAGGAGCGCCAAAGCCAGGGAAAAGCTGGCGGAGAGGGTGGGATTCGAACCCACGGTACGCTTGCGCGTACAACGGTTTTCGAGACCGCCCCGATCGACCGCTCCGGCACCTCTCCGCGGGTCGGGTCCGCTCCTATAGCGCCGCCGGCGTGTGGCGCAACCATTCGCTTTGCCTGCATCCCGTGCCGAGGCGCGACGCCGCACGGGGCTCTATACGCACGCCGGCAAGCGCCCGTGGCACGGCTATTCCCATGCGACAGGAGCGCAACGATCACCGGGCGCGGCGTTGACGCTGGCGCCCCGAGGCGCTATAGCCGCGCCCTCACCGGCGACCCGCCGCACACGCGGGCCGCCGGCGGTCGTTTGGTGCATCCCGGCACGGCCGGACCGACGCAGGACCCCATGACCTACGCAGTGATCCGCACCGGCGGGAAGCAGTATCGGGTCACCCCCGACGCGGTGCTCACCGTCGAGAAGCTTGAGGCCGAGCCCGGCGCCACCGTCACCTTCCACGAGGTGCTGATGGTCGGCGGCGACGGCGCGCTCACCATCGGCGCCCCGACCGTTGCCGGCGCCTCTGTCACCGCGACCGTGGTGGAGCAGAACCGCGGCGCGAAGATCATCGTCTTCAAGAAGAAGCGCCGCAAGAACTATCGGCGCAAGAAGGGCCACCGGCAGCACCAGACCGTGCTGCGCATCGCCGCCATCAACGTCGGCGCTGCCGCCTGAGACCGGAGGGCAGGAGAGATGGCACACAAGAAGGCCGGCGGCTCGTCGCGTAACGGGCGCGATTCCGCCGGCAAGCGGCTCGGCGTGAAGCGCTCGGACGGGCAGTTCGTGCTGGCCGGCAACATCATCGTCACGCAGCGTGGCACCAAGATGCGGCCCGGGCGCAACGTCCTGGTCGGGCGGACGCACTCGCTGCATGCGGCGATCGACGGCCATGTGCGCTTCGAGCGCAAGGCCGAGGGCCGCGTCTATGTCAGCGTGTACGCGCCGCCGAGCGCCGCCCCGGTGGCGGCCGAGTAGCGCGCGGCCCGGCAGCATCAGGTTGTTCCGACGGGGGCCGTAAGGCCCCCGTCGCCGTTTCGGGCGAAACGCTGCGATGAAATTCCTCGACGAGGCGAAGGTTTGGGTGAAGGCGGGCGACGGCGGCGACGGCGTCGTCGCCTTCCGCCGTGAGAAGTACATCGAATTCGGCGGACCGGACGGCGGCAACGGTGGCAAGGGCGGCGACGTGGTCGCCGAGGCGGTCGAGGGCCTCAATACCTTAATCGACTACCGCTACACGCAGCATTTCAGGGCCCGCAAGGGCGGCAACGGCGCGGGCTCCGACCGCACCGGCGCCAACGCGCCGGACGTGGTGCTGAGGGTTCCGGTCGGGACACAGATCCTCGCCGAGGACAAGGAGACGCTGATCGCCGACCTGACTGCCCCGGGCCAGCGCGTGGTCGTCGCGCGCGGCGGCGATGGCGGCTTCGGCAACGCACACTACAAGTCCAGCACCAACCGCGCCCCGCGCCGCGCCGACAAGGGCTGGCCCGGCGAGGAGCGCTGGATCTGGCTGCGCCTCAAGCTGATCGCGGATGCCGGGCTGATCGGGCTGCCCAATGCCGGGAAGAGCACCTTCCTCGCCGCGGTCAGCGCGGCGCGGCCGAAGATCGCGGACTATCCCTTCACCACGCTGCACCCGCAGCTCGGCGTCGTGCGCCTCGGCGCGACGGAGGAGTTCGTGCTGGCCGACATCCCCGGCCTGATCGAGGGCGCGCATGAAGGTGCGGGCCTCGGCGACCGCTTCCTCGGCCATATCGAGCGCTGCGCCGTTCTGCTGCACCTCGTGGACGGCACGCAGCCCGACGTCGCGAAGGCCTACCGCACGGTGCGCGCCGAGCTCGCGGGCTACGGCCACGGCCTGACGGAGAAGCCGGAGATCGTCGCGCTGAACAAGGCGGATGCGATGACGCCCCAGGCGCGGGTCAGCCGGCGCAGGGCGCTGGAGCGCGCCGCGGGGAGGCCGGTGATGCTGGTCTCCGGCGCGACGGGAGAGGGCGTGCCGGAGTTGGTGCGCGCCCTGGCGGACATGGTCGCGGAACGCCGGCAGGCGGAGGCCAGGGCGGCGTCAGCGGTAGTGTCGCTCTCGCCCGACCTCGCGAGGTGATCCGGCAGCGCCGCGCTCAGCCGCCTGCGGCCGCCGGCTGCGCCTGGGCGGCGCGGGAGCGGTCATGCGCCGCCGCGCGCAGTGCCATCAACCCATACACCGTATCGAGCGTCGGCGTCGGCAGGCCGGCCAGCGCCCGCATCTCGGCGTGGCTCGCCGCCAGCACCTCGAATTCCAGCGGCCGGCCGCGCTCCAGGTCCTGCAGCATGGACATGCGGTGCGCCGTGGCGCCGGTGAGCCGGAGGCGCTCTTCGATCGGCACGGGGATGCTCAGTCCGAGGCGCTCGCCGACCGCGTCGGCCTCCTCCATCATGCGCCGCACCGTCGCGGAGGCCTCCGGCGAGGCCGCGATCTCCCGGTTGCGCGCCAGGGTGAGACAGGCGACCGGGTTCCAGCACAGGCTGTTGACCATCTTGATCCAGATCTCGTCGCGGATGCGCGTACTGACCGGCGCGTTGATGCCGCTCGCCTCCATCGCGCGGCCGAGGCGCAGCGCGCGCTCGGAGAGGCTGCCGTTCGGCTCGCCGATCGGGCAGTTCGGGCGCTCGCGGTGGTGGCGCACCACGCCCGGCGCGACGACCTCCGCCGCCGTCCAATAGACGACGCCGAGCACGCGCGCCGGATCGATCGCCGCCCAGTGCCGCCCGCCCGGATCGATGCGCTCGAGTCGGCGGTCGCGGAATTCGCCCTCAATGCCGTGGAAGAACCAGTAGGGGATGCCGGTGGTCGGCGGCAGCACCACGGTCTCCGGCCCGAGCAGCGGCGGCAGCGAGGGCAGCACGGAATCCATCTGCTGCGTCTTGACGGTGAGGAAGACGTAGTCCTGCGGTCCCAGCTCCTCCGTCCGCTCCACCGCGTGCGGGCGGGAGTGGATCTCGCCCACGGTGGACAGGACGCGCAGCCCGTCGCGGCGGATCGCCTCGACCATCGGGCGCCGGCCGACCAGCGAGACCTCCAGACCTTCGACCGTGGCGAGGTGGCCGGCGAGGATGCCGCCGATGGCGCCGCCGCCGAGGAAGCAGATTCGCGTCATGCCGGCAGCCTCCGCGACGACGCTGCGGCAACGGTCCGGTCGGGCGTTACGGCGCGCGGGAGCGATGTGGCCCGTGAGGTGAGGGTCATGTCGGCGACGGGTGCAGCCATGGCGTATGCCCCTGCGTTCTGCTGTCGGGTGCGGGCGGACGGGCCACCGGCGCGCACGCCGGAATGCGGCGGTGCACGCGCGGCGATGAGGTTCAGGCGGGCTCGCGTTCCCGCTCCTCCATCATCCGCTTATAGGCTGGCCGGGCGTGACAGGCCTGGAGCCAGGCGCGGACCGCCGGCGCCGCCTCGAACAACTCCGGGGCGGGGAGCGCGTAGCGGACGACCTCGGCGACGTTCAGATCCGCCACGGTGAAGCGCCCGCCGACGAGGAAGCCGCCCGTCGCGGCAAGCTCCCTGTCGAGCACGGCGAAGGGCGCCCGCAGCGCCTCGACCGCAGCACGGGCGATGGCGGGGTCGCGCTCGGCGGGCGGCTTCGCGGCGCGGTGCGTCAGCACCTGCAACGCGTGGGGCTCGACCTCCGTCGCGGCCCAGAGCGACCACATCGTCATGCGTCCGTCCTCGGCGAGGTTGGCGGGGCCGAGAGCGCCGCCGTACTTCTTCGCGAGATAGAGGTTGATCGCCAGCGACTCGTGCAGCACCAGGCCGTCATCGTCCACCGAGGGAACGTGGCCGTTCGGGTTGATCCTGAGGAACTCGGGGGAGCGGGTGTGCAGCGGCGCGCCGGGCGCGTCGGGATCGGAGAGCCTGTAGGCTTGGATGACCGGCACATGCCGGAAGGGCAGGCCGATCTCATAGGCCAGCCAGATGGTGCGCGAGGCGCGGGAGCGATAGACGCCGTAGATTGTCAGCATGGACGCGATCCTCCTGTGGAGGACGATCGGCGCGGCCCGCCCGGCCCGTCAAGCTTCGCCCTCGGCCGGCCGCGCCGGCATCGCGTTCGGAGGGGGCAGGGCCGCCGTTCACGCCGCCGCTGGTGCGGCCGGCTCGTGGCGGGCGCGGCGCCGTGAACCTGTCCGGGAACGGTTGGCGAGTCGGAAGCGCCGGCCTAGGCTGCCCGCCGTGAGCCACTGGGCGCGGATCGACCGCTGCCCGCGATCAAGGGACGTCCGACGTGATTCATGTCATCGCCATCATCACCGCGAAGCCCGGCATGCGGGACGCGATCCTGAAGGAATTCCGGGCGAACATGCCGGCCGTCCACGCCGAGCAAGGCTGCATCGAGTACGGCCCGGCGATCGATGCCGAGGGCGTCGGCCGCTTCCAGACTACCTTCGGCCCGGACACCTTCGTGGTCATCGAGAAGTGGGAGAGCCTGGAGGCGCTGAAGGCGCATGCCGCCTCTCCGCACATGGCCGCCTACGCCGCCAAGACGAAGGACATGATCGCGAGCCGCGTCATCCACGTCCTCTCGCCGGCGGCCTGAGTACCGGAGCTTGGTGGCCGGGGGTTGGTTCCCCCGCCGCCGTGCGGCGCCGGCGTCGCGTTTCGGCCGCCGCCGGCTGCCGCGCACCGGCCCCGTCGGGGGGGGGGGGGCCGCGTCCGGCGGCCCGCGGGCAGCATGGCGCTCCCGCATGGACCTCGGCCTTGCGATGATCGCTCCCCGATGAGCACCCGCACGCCACCGACGCCGCACCGGCAGGTTCCCCTGGCCCTGGTCGCGGTGGTGGTGATGACCCTGCCGCTCGGCACGGTCTATGCCTTCAGCGTGTTCCTCCGGCCGCTCGAGGCGGAGCTCGCGGTAGGTCGCGCCGAACTTTCCTTCGTCTTTGGCCTCGCGCTCGTCGGCTTCACCCTTGGCATGAATCTGGCGCCGGCGCTTTACCGCCTGGCGCCGGCGTGGATCCTGGTCGCCGGTTGCGCTGCGGTGTCCAGCGCCGGCATCGCGCTTGCGGCCGCCGCGACGGGACTCGCGCAACTGACCCTGGGCTACAGCGTGCTGTTCGGCCTCGGCGGCGGCGGTGCCTATGTGCTGCTGCTGCAGGGGGTGAATCTGATGCTGCAGGGCGGCGGCGGCCGTCGGCAGGGCCTCGTGAACGGCTTCATCGTCAGCCTGTTCCCGATCGGCGCGATGATCGGGGCGCCGCTGTTCGGCTGGGCCCTGGAGCGCTGGGGGCTGCGTGCGACGCTCGGCGGGCTCGCGGCGACGCTGGCGGCGGCGGGTGGGCTGGCCGCGGTGCTGGTCCTGGTTTCGGGCATGGTCGTGGTGGCGCCGGCAGGAAGTGGTCCTGCCGCGCCGCCCGAGCGCAAGGCGTGGATCTTCTGGCGGCTGTGGG
>JADGHI010000229.1 GCA_019689515.1 Acetobacteraceae bacterium
CCTACGCCTTCGTCGGCAGGGTATTATGTTACTGAGCGCCGAGGACGAGCTGCGCGCGGCGATCGCCGGCTTTACCGGCTCGCCGCTGCGCGAGACCGCGACCAACCTCGTCTTCGCCGACGGTGTCCCCGAAAGCGGGCTGATGTTCATCGGCGAGGCGCCCGGCGCCGAGGAGGACCGGCTGGGGAGGCCTTTCGTCGGCCAGTCCGGCCGGCTGCTCGACCGGATGCTCGCGAGCATCGGCCTCGACCGGACGCGGAATTTCTACATCACCAACATCCTGCCCTGGCGCCCGCCGGGGAACCGCACGCCGACCGACGGGGAGATCACGCTGTTCCTCCCCTTCGTGCTCCGTCACATCGCGCTGGTCCGGCCGCGCCACCTCGTCCTGCTCGGCGGCGTGGCGGCCAAGGCGCTGCTCCGCTCGCGCGAGGGCATCACCCGCCTGCGCGGGCGCTGGCACGAGGTGCCGGTGGAGGAGCTGGGCCGGCCCGTGCCCGCGCTGGCGACGCTCCATCCCGCCTATCTGCTGCGCAATCCGGCGGCCAAGCGGGAGGCCTGGGCCGACCTCCTGCTGCTGCGCCGGAGGCTGGATGCGGAGGGTCAGCCATGACCCTGCAGCGTTTTGTGATTGAAAAACGCCTTCTAACCCTTTGATTCCTGGTTAGTCGTTTTAAACTTGGACACAACGCCGCACGTTTCGGGGTTGCCAAGGGCATTGGGCGGCCGGTAACGGCGACGGCGCCATGCGAGCGATCTGCCCCATGGCCCGCTGCGCCCTCTGGGGCGCCCTTCTGTGTGCTCTGGGGCTTGCACCGCAGCCCGTCGGCGCGCAGTCCGTGCGGGCCAGCCCCCAGACCGCCCCGCCGACGGTGACCGAAATCGGTCTCAGCCTCGGCCATCGTTCCGCAAGCCCCGGCCCGGCAGCGCCCGGAGAGGCGCTCGGGATCGGCCTGCCACGCCCGCTCGCACCGTCCCAGGCGGTGCGCCTCGCCCGCGTCTTCGACCTCCAGGCGCGCGGCGAGATGGAGCAGGCGGCGCGCGAGGCAGAGCTGATCGAAGACCGCCGGCTGATGGGCCATGTCCTCGCCGACCGCTTCCTGCGCGCCCCCGCGGCCGCCGCGCCCGAGGCGCTGCGTGCCTGGCTCGCCGCCTATGGCGACCATCCGGACGCGCCGGCGATCCATGCCCTGCTCGCCAGGCGCCTGCCGCGCGGCGCCGCCCTGCCGCCGGCGCCTCGTCCGGTGGAGGGCGCGCTCGACGCCGATGCGGAGATCGTGGTGCCGGAGGAGCGCGCGCCGGCCTCCCGCTCGGTGGTGCGCAACCCGGCGCTCGACCGTACGGTGCGGGACCTGGCCCGGAACGGCAGGGCGGACCGGGCGCTCGAGCGCATCGCGCGCACCCGCGGCATGACCCCGGCCTATGCCGCGCTGCTGAAGGCCGAGGTGGCGCTCATCCTGTTCCAGCGCGGCCATGACGAGGCGGCCTTCCGCCTCGCCTCCGAGTTGGCCCGGCGGGACGCCGTCGCACGGGACGCCGGGGATGCGGGCTTCGTCGCCGGCCTCGCCGCCTGGGGCATGGGCCGCTACGATCTGGCGCTGCCCTACTTCGAGATCGCGGCGCGGGCCGAAGGGGCGTCCGCGACGCTCCGCTCCGCCGCGGCATTCTGGACGGCGCGCGCGGCGGTCCGGGCCCGGCAGCCGCAGCATTACGTCTCCTGGATGACCCTCGCGGCGCAGGAGCCCCGCACCTTCTACGGCCTGGTCGCGCGCCGCGCCCTTGGCCTCGCTCCCGGCCTCGCTTGGGAAAGCGATCTCGCCGGCGAGGCGGAAGGCGCGACATTGGCCGAGACCGCGGGCGGCTGGCGCGCCCTCGCCCTGCTGCAGATCGGCCAGACGGCGCGGGCGGAGGCCGAGCTGCGCCGTCTCTGGCCGCTCGCCGAGGGCAATCCGGGGCTGGCGCGGTCGATGCTCCTCGCCGCCGCGCAGGCGGGCATGACGCATCTCGGCGCGCAGCTCGCCGCCCTCGCGCAGAGCGCCGACGGCAGGCCGCGCGACTTCGCCCGCTTCCCCCTGCCGCGCCTTGACCCGCCCGGCGGGTTCCGAATGGACCCCTCGCTGCTCTACGCGATCGCCCGGCAGGAATCGAATTTCGACCCCGATGCCGTCTCCCCGGCCGGGGCACGCGGGCTGATGCAGATCATGCCCGCGACGGCGAGCTATGTCGCGGGCGATCCCAGCCTGCGCGAGCGGAGCGGCGTGCGGCGCCTGAACGACCCCGGGCTGAGCCTGGAGCTTGGCCAGCGCTACCTTCTCCATCTGGTGCGGTACGAGGTGGTCGGGGACGACCTGATCCGCCTGCTCGCCGCCTACAATGCCGGCCCGGGCAACCTGGCGCGCTGGCTGCCTTCGAACGGGCACCGCGACGACCCGTTCCTCTTCATCGAGTCCCTGCCGATTTCGGAGACGCGGGTCTATGTCCGCCGGGTGCTGGCGCATTCCTGGATCTATGCCTCGCGCCTTGGCCTGCCGGCGCCGAGCCTGGATGCGCTGGCCGCCGGTCAGTTCCCGCGCTTCGCCGGCCCGGAGGAGGTGGCTGCGATGCTCCGGCGGAACCCGATCCGGGCCGTGGCGGCGCGGCAATAGACCGCGGCGCCCGCGGCTGTCGGGTGGGCCACCTCGGGCGAGAAGCGCGGCTCGAACGGCGCCGCAGGTGCCCCGCGATTTCGGAAAGGCTTTCGCGTTCCGTCCTGACCGGCCGTGTACGCCGGCGCGGCCGTCCCGACCCGACGCCGGAAGCGGTCTTCAGCCCAGCAGGTCGCTGCTGCCCGGGTGCGCGCCGGCAAAGAAGACGCGCATGTCCTCCTGGCCGTCTGCGTTGACGTCGATGTCGAAGAAGCGGCCCGTCGGGTCGAAACCCGAAACGCCGGGCAGGCGTGCCGGCTCCGGCGTGTCGTGCGCGATGCCGAGCCCGGCGAGCCGGTCGAAGGCCTCAGCCACCAGCGGCCCGGCCAGGTTGCCGACCGCGGAGACCACATTCAGCTCCTGCGGCGGCTCGCGCGTACCGGCGGCGTAGAGTTCGTCGCTGCTCAGCGTGGTGAAGATGGACTCGACGTTCACATGTGCGTCCTGCGGCGAGAGCGTCACCGGCTCGCCCTCGCGGTTGACGGCGTCGAAGGTCAGCACGCCGCCGATCTGCCCGCCGATGCGTGAGACGATGTCGCCCTCGGTGCGGAAGTTGAGCGCGTTCATCTGCGCCAGCACCGCCGGGTCCAGGTGCCCGCCGTTCAGGCTCTCGGTCGCGTCGCGGCCGCCGAGCGAGTCGATGGTGAACAGCGTGACCGTACCGGTATTGGCCGGATCGGCCGCGCGTGCCTCCGCTGTTTCGTAGGCGGCCGCTTGGGCAAGGGCGCCGCCGAGGCTGGCGCCGGTGAACACCACCGGCCGGTCCTCCACCTGCACCACGAGGCGCGCCGCCTGGACAAGCTCGGCGAAAGCCGGCGACGTCGTCTGCGGGCGCGCGAGGTCCAGGTCGGTGACGATGTCCGCGGTCGAGCCGATCGCCGTGCCATCGATCGCGAACACCACATGCCCATCGGTCTCGGAACGCAACTGCGCCGCCGAAAGGCCGCTGCGCGGGTCGCCGTAGCGCGCGACCAGGTCGAACACCTCGTCCCCGATGACGACGCCCGCGACCTGCGGCCCGAGCGTGTCGGCGATGCGCGGCATGGCGGCGAGGGCGGCATTGGTGAAGGCCTCGGCCCGCGGCAGGTCGGAGGCGCCGGTCGCGATCACGGCGGGCTCCCGCGGCGCCAGGCCGGACGCCGCCTGCACCACGGCCGGCGAGGTCGCGAAGGCGAGCAGGTCGCCACCCCGCAGGTCGTTGAAAAGGTCCCGGGCGTCGTTCAGGAAGATGGACAGCGTAGATGACATTCCAGTTCGTTCCGGACTCCTGCGCCGCGTCGGCGCGGACGATGGGATGGGCGCCATATCGCCTGCGCGCGGCATGGGCTTCCCAACGATCGCGTCATTCCGCGGGCGCGGGACCGTTCCGTTCCGCGGGCCGGCCGGGCCGCGGGATGGCGTGGGGGCTCCGTCCGCCCTAGATCATCACGGAAGCGGCGCCGGGCCCGAGCTTCCTGCCCGCAACCCGCGCCGCGCGGGAGACGCCGCAGACATGCCGATCGACGAGAGCCTGCCCTTCCTGCCCGTCAACATCGCCGTCCTGACGGTGAGCGACACGCGCGACATGAGCAGCGACCGCTCCGGCCAGACCCTGCAGGAACGCATCGAAGCCGCAGGCCACCGCTGCGTCGCGCGCGAGATCGTCAGGGACGAGGCGGATGCGATCGAGGCCGTGCTGCGCCGCTGGATCGCCGACCCGAACATCGATTGCGGCCTCACCACCGGCGGCACCGGCATCACCGGCCGCGACGTGACGCCCGAGGCGTTCAGGCGCGTGCTCGAGAAGGAGATCGAGGGCTTCGGCGAACTGTTCCGGATGCTGAGCTATCGCAAGATCGGCACCAGCACGATGCAGTCGCGCGCGCTCGGCGGCGTCGCGGGCGGCACCTATCTCTTCGCGCTGCCGGGCTCGACGGGCGCGTGCAAGGACGCCTGGGACGACATCCTGGTCTTCCAGCTCGATTCGCGGCACCGGCCCTGCAACCTGGTCGAACTGATGCCGCGGCTGCAGGAGCATCTGAAGGCGGGCTGAGCGCCACCGGGGCGACGCTGCCCCTTCGGTTGGCGGCGAGGCCCGCGCCGTCCGGCAGCCGGGCAGCGGCCTTAGCCTGGCCGTCGAGCGGACAGGGCGCGATCGCCCCCCTCCGCGCCCGCCCGGTCCGTGACCGGCTCAGGTGCGATAGACGGGCCCGTGGCCTTGCGGTAGAGGCAAGCCGGGCCCACGCCCCGGCGCCCGGGGCGGCTCGGATGGTCCTGAGTCCGGCGCTGTGGACCCGTCGCCCGCGGGCGCGCCCGTCCTGGTCCCCGCGTCGCCCTGGCCGGTGTCGTCCTCCTGCAGCAGGACGGTGACCAGCGCGGCGAAGCCGGCGGCCTCGCGCAGGCCGATCGTGCCGGGGGCCGCGGTCAGGAACACCCGCACGAAGCGCGCCCGCGCCACGCCGAGGCAGCGCAGCCCGTTCAGCCGGCGGCCGTCCTCCGTCGCCTCCGCCAGCGTCGCGCAGCGCACCAGGGGCTGTCCGCGCAGCGCCACGATGAACTGCTCCTCGGGCACCGCCGGCGTGCCGCGCGGCGGTGTGGCCGGGTGGGCGAGGCCCAGCGTCTCCGCGAGCATGTGCCCGAACTCTTCCGTCGCGGCGGGCTGGCGCGGATCGTCGCCGGCGATGCCCGACTCGCTGCGCGCGACGAGCACGACCGAGGCGAGCGCGCCCCCGGTATCCGGCGCGTAGCGGACCGCGAGGCCGGAGCCGAGCCGCGGCAGGACGAAGCTCTCCGTCGCGTTCCGGCGCATGCCGAGGAGCTCGGGCGGCAAGCGCTGCGCCAGGGCCGCGGCCGAGGCCATCCGGGCGTCGTCCGCACCCGCGCCGCGCCGCACCTCCGGCATTCCGGCGCAGCTCCCGGCGGCGATCAGGAGCATGAGCAACGGCACCGCCATGCGCGTCGCGCTCGCCTTGGGCAGGAGATGCCGGCACCCGTGCCGGGGCGATGGATTGCGCACCAGTCCGCCTCCTCCGCATCGCGCCATGCCGCAGAGTCGGCGCGGCACGGTGGCGCGGCAAATCGCGTCAGCGCGACTGCGCGGCCGTGATGCCAGCGGCGTCGCTGCGACGGTCGGTCCCGGCGTGATGCGCCGAGCCGGCACGATGGGCCGCACCGGCCAAGGCGGTGTCAGCCTTGGGCGTGCGCGCTGTAGCGGTGCCCGTCCCGGTCTTGCGGCGCTCCCTGGTGGCACGGCGGTGCCGATGCGCCAGGGGGCGCGGCCACGGCGGCACGCCCCAAGGCCGCGGCAGGTTGTTCGCGGCCAGGGCAACGAGGAACAGCACCAGCAGCCCCGGGAGCAGCGGCGCGAGCAGGAAGCCCCAGCCGGCATCCTCGGCGAACACCACCACCGGGTTTGCGCCGGCCGGGGAGTGGATGGTGCGGGTCAGCGCCATCAGGGCGAGCGCCACGCCCACCGCGACGGCGGCCCAGACCTCGACCGGACCGCCGAACCAGGCCCGGGCGGAATGGAAGGCGAGGCCGGTCACCGTCGCGACCACATGGCCGCCGACGAAGCTGCGCGGCTGCGCCATTGCGCCGCGCGGCATGCCGAACAGGATCACGCAGGACCCGCCGAGCGAGGGCAGCAGCCAGGGATGGTCGGTCCAGCGAAGCAGTGCGAGGCAGAGCAGCAGTGCCGCCGCGCTCGCGAGCACGTGCACGAGGAGGCGTTGCGGCGGCGGGCGGGTCATGGCGGGGGAGGGACGTTCCCCGACAGGATACGGAGGTCCTCCGCGGTGTCCA
>JADGHI010000230.1 GCA_019689515.1 Acetobacteraceae bacterium
GCTTCGCCCTCGGCGTGCAGCGCCGTGCCGGCCTCGGCCAGGGCCCGCTCGATCCGCTCGCCGGCCGGTCCCGTGCCTTCGGACTGCGCCGTGAGCACCGCCTGGGCGGCGGCGAGCATCTCCTCCGCCGCACCGGCAAGGCCGAGTCCCGCCTCGCCCAGCCGGCGGAAGGGCGCGGCCGCCGGGCCTTCGCCGACCACGGACAGCATGCCGCGCTGGTGCACCCGCGCCAGGGTCAGGCTGCGCCGCGCCCGCTGCGCCTGGTTCGCGGAATCGGTGGCGAGGAAGGCCTGCAGCGCGATGCGCATGTCGGAGACGGCGGAGTGGAAGGTCTGGAAGCGGTCCCGCACCTCGGCCCGCGCCTCCGGCGGCACGTCGTATTCCATTGCGCCCTGCACGCCCTCGAGCGCCGAGTCGTATTCGCCGGAAAGGGCGAAGAAGCGGCTGTCGCGCCGCTCGATCAGGGTGCGCCGATGCGTGACGAGGGTGTTGAAGGCGCGGTGCCACTCCTCGATCGGCGGCAGGACCGCGAGGATCGCCTCGCGTGTCGCCGGACGCGCAGCGTCCGCGGCGGCGGATTCGACCAGGCGGCGCAGGGTGGCCGCGAGTTCATCGGCCTCGGCCGTGAGGCGGTCCAGCTCGGCGCCGGTCTGCGCGGTGGCGGCGGCGCTCACCGCCGCACGGCCGGCGGCGCGGGCGGAAAGCGCCTCCCCGAGCCGCAGCCTGGCCTCGATGGCGCGGGCCTGGGCGGCCTGCTGCTCGGCCACGGTTGCCGCCTCCAGCCGCACCAGGGTCACGAGTGCGACGATCAGCAGCAGGGCAAACAGGGCGGAGGCGGCCAGTTTCCGGCCGACGGACAGGTTGCGGAAGAAGCGCATGACGGGGAACCTCTTCGGACGACGCTCGCGCGGTCGCCCGGATTCAGAACCTGTCGCGCTTAACCGCAGATGAAGCGCGCAGCGGGCGCCGGCCCTTCTGGCCCGCCCCGCGCCGTCAGCGCACCGCCGAGGCCGCGATCAGCGCCGGCCGGCCGAACGCCCAGCCGATCAGCAGCATCAGCGCCGTCGCGCCGCCGTGCCAGGCCAGCACCATCGCCGCGGCGTCGAGGCGGTGGAACAGCGACAGGCCGAAGGAGCAGAGCGAGGCCGCCGCCAGGGCGCCAAGCAGCACGACGGGCACCGGCCGCACCGGCCCGGCATGGCGCAGCGCCCAGAGCATCGTCGCCATCAGCGGCACGCCGAGGCCGAGGATGAAGCGCAGGCAGCCCCAGCTCGTGCCGAGCACCAATGCTCCGGGCCCCAGCCGCGCGGCGTCCGCCATGCACCCCCAGCCCAGGCTGCCCAGCCACAGCGCCAGCGTTGGCAGCGGCAGCAGCGCCCAGCGCGGCGAGCGGTCCGGCAGGGCGAGGTGGAAGGCCGCCACCGCCGCCAGCACCCCCGTCGCCAGCGAGGCCGCGAGCTGCATCGCCTCATGGGGCAGCGCGAGCCGTGAGGCGAGGTCGGGGCGGAGACCGAACAGCGCCACCGGACTCCCCACCGCGAGCGCCGCGAAGCAGAGCCAGAGCGCGGCACGCCGGCCGGGTGGGGCGAGGCGCCGCACCGGGCGCAGCCCGTCCGTAAGTTCCGCGATCAGGTCCTCGGTCCTCACCCCCCGTCCTCCGTGACGCCGCCGAGCCGGCGGCGCAGCGCGCGCACGGCCCGGTGCGTGGCCACCTTCAGCGCACCGACCGAGAGGCCTGAGCGGGCCGAGGCCTCGGCGAGCGGCAGGTCCTCGAGCTTGGCGAGGTAAAGCGCCGTGCGCTGGCTCTCCGGCAGTTCCGCGATCGCGGCGCGCAGCTCGGCGGCGGTGAGGCGCGCCTCGCTGGCCTCATGGCCGCCCGCCTTGGCCGGTGCGGCGAGGGTTTCGCCGAAGGCATCGATCGGCGTCTCCCGTCCCTGGTGGCGGCCCCGGCGCCGCAGCCGGTCGATGCAGCGCCGCTCGCAGATCGCCGCCAGCCACGGGCGGACGGGACGGGAGGGGTCGTAGGTGTGGCGCAGCCGGTGGATGGTCAGCAGCGCGTCCTGCACCGCGTCCTCGGCCTCGTGCTCGTCGTGGATGCGCCGGCGGGCGGCGGCTCGCAACAGCGGCAGGGCGGCGCGCAGCAACGCGTCGTAGGCACGGGCGTCACCGGCCTGCGCCGCCGCCATCCACGCCTCCCAGACGCCCTCGGCCTCCGCTTCCGTCGCCATCCGGCCCCACTGCGGAACTGCTGCCGCGGCTGGGGAGACTAGCCGGGCCACGGGCCGCTGGGCAGCGGGAATGGCGCGGCGGTGAACGAAGGAGCCATCGGTGGCGCGCCAGCCACAAGGACCGGGAACGGCCACCGCCTGCCGCTGCACCGCCTCCGGCCGGATGCCCTGGGCCGGGCGGACAGGGGACGCACGGGCGGCGGCGGCAGCGGACAACATACGGAGCCACATCGGTTGCGGCGGTGCCCGGCGGTTGGTCGAGCCGGCCTCCTACCTTTCGCCGCCGGCCGGGGCGCGGTTACGGGGTTCATCGGGAGTGCGAACGGATAGAAGGTGGAGACGGCGGGAGAGACTGGACGCGCCGCAGGGCCGGCCGTCGCGGACTCCGCTGGGCCCGGTGTGGCGTATGGAGGTGGCCGGCGAATGCGGCGCGTCCGACACCGTTCCACGGCCGCTCCTCGGCCGTTCGGAAGCCATCGGCGGCGGGCTGGCGTTGCCCTCGGGTGCGGCTGGGGGAGGCCCGCGCAGCTCTGGCGGGACTGCAAAGCAGGAGGGCAGTTCGAGACATGGCACCGCCGAATGCCGCGGCGACAATGCCGCCGGTTCGGACCATCGGCCCGCGCCATGCCCGCTGCCGTGCTGCTGCCCTGCCGTCCGAACGCCACTCCCGATGCCCATGCGGCGTAGCCCCCCGCGGAGTGTGGCCGGCATGACGGAGCCGGACAGGAATTCCGCGCCGGAGACGGCGGCGATGGCAGTGGCGCCAGGCACCGCGCCGCCGGCTGAGGCGCCCTGGCACTTGCTCGACGCCGGGACTGTCGCGGCGCGCCTCGGCACCTCGCTCGAGGCCGGGCTCGATCGGGCGGAAGCGGCGCGCCGCCTGGCCCGGCACGGGCCGAACCTGCTGCGCGCGCAGCCCTTCCGCGGGCCGCTCTCGATCCTGCTCGACCAGTTCGCGGACGTGATGATCGGGCTGCTCGTCGCCGCTGCCGTGGTCTCCGGCGCGATCGGCGAGGTCGTGGACACCATCGCCATCCTCGCGATCGTCGTGCTCAACGCCGTGGTTGGCTTCGTGCAAGAATACCGCGCCGAGCGCGCGCTCCAGGCGCTGAGGACCATGGCCGCGCCGCATGCGACGGTGGTGCGGGATGGCCATGCGGCCAGCCTGCCGGCCGCGGAGCTGGTGCCGGGCGACGTGGTGCTGCTCGAGGCCGGCGCCATCGTGCCGGCCGATCTGCGCCTGGTGGAGGCCCCCCAGCTCCACATCGAGGAGGCGGCGCTCACCGGCGAATCCGTGCCGGTGGAGAAGGGGACCGAGGCGCTGACCGAAGTCGGGCTGCCGCTCGGCGACCGCACCAACATGGCCTATGCGGGCACCTTCGTGACCCGGGGCCGCGGCCGGGGCGTCGTCGTCGGCACCGGCATGGCGACCGAGCTCGGCCGGATCGCGGACCTGCTCTCCGCCGCCGAGGAGACGCCGACGCCGCTGCAGAACCGGCTCGCCCGGCTGGGCCGGCAGCTCTCCATCATCGCAGTCGCGGCCTGCGTCGTGGTCTTCGCGCTCGGCGTGCTGCGCGGCGAGCCGCCGGTGCTGATGCTGCTCACCGCGGTGAGCCTTGCCGTGGCAGCGGTGCCGGAGGCTCTGCCGGCGGTGGTCACCATCGGCCTCGCGCTCGGCGCGCAGCGCATGGTCCGGCGCAACGCGCTGATCCGCCGCCTGCCGGCCGTGGAGACACTCGGCTCGGTGACGGTGATCTGCTCGGACAAGACCGGCACGCTGACCGAGAACCGCATGCGCGCCGAGGCCTTCCTCCTGGACGACGAGGGGCGCCGCCACGCGGCGGTGCCGGCGGCGGCCGGGGCGGATGCGCGGCCGGAACCGTGGCGCTCCCTCCTCCAGGCGATGGCGCTCTGCAACGATGCGGATGCGAAGGGCGAGGGCGCGGACGCGGTCGGCGATCCGACCGAGGTGGCGCTGGCCCTCGCCGCGCGGGAGGCCGGGCTGGAGCGCCCCGTGCTGGAGGCGCGCGCGCCGCGCATCGCGGAGCTGCCTTTCGATCCCGAGCGCAAATGCATGACCACGTTGCACCGCGTGGCTGAGGGCGACGGCGGCGGCGTGGTCGCCTTCACCAAGGGCGCGCCGGAGCGCGTGATCGGGCTTTGCACCGCGCGGCTGACGGAGGCGGGACCGGCACCGATGGACGCCGCGCGGCTGCTCGCGGAGGCGGACCGGATGGCCGCCGATGGGCTGCGCGTGCTCGCCTTCGCGCGGCGCGACTGGCCGGCCTTGCCGGACCCGGTCGCGCCCGGGACGGTGGAGCGCGACCTAACCTTCCTCGGCCTGGTCGGGCTGATGGACCCGCCGCGGCCGGAGGCGGCGCAGGCCGTCGCCGAGTGCCGCTCGGCGGGCATCACGCCGGTGATGATCACGGGCGACCATCCGCTGACCGCGCGCGCCATCGGCGCGCGCGTCGGGATCCTGGAGCACGGCGACGCGCGCGTGCTGACCGGGCGCGACATGGCGCGCCTCGGGCCGGAGGCGTTGGCGCAGGAGGTCGGGCGCGTGCGCGTCTACGCCCGCGTGGACCCGGAGCAGAAGATCGCCATCGTCGAGGCGCTGCAGCGCCAGGGCGAGGTCGTGGCCATGACCGGCGACGGGGTGAACGACGCCCCGGCGCTGAAGCGCGCCGACATCGGCGTGGCGATGGGGCGGACCGGCACCGACGTCTCGCGCGAGGCGTCGGACATGGTGCTGCTCGACGACAATTTCGCCTCGATCGTCGCGGCGGTGCGCGAGGGGCGGCGGATCTACGACAACATCCGCAAATTCGTGCAGTTCGTGCTGGCCGGGAACCTCGGCGAGTTCCTGGTGCTGCTGGTCGCGCCCCTCCTCGGCCTGCCGATCCCGCTGCTGCCGATCCACATCCTCTGGGTCAACCTCGTCACCGACGGGATGCCGGGCCTCGCGCTCGCCGTCGAGCCGGAGGAGAAGGGCATCATGCGCCGCCCGCCACGCCCGCCGGGCGAGAGCATCTTCGCCCGTGGGCTCGGCGTGCGGATCCTCTGGATCGGCGTGCTGATCGGCGCGCTGTCTCTCGGCACCCAGGCCTTCGCGCTGGCGAATGGCTCGCACTGGCAGACGATGGTGTTCACCACCTTGGTGTTCTGCCAATTGTTCCAGGCCATGGCGATCCGCACGGAGCGGGAATCGGTGTTCGCGGCCGGGATCGGCTCCAACCGGGCGATGCTGGGGGCGGTGCTGGCCGGCGCGGCGCTCCAGCTCGCGGTCGTCTACGTGCCGTTCCTGAACGGCGTGATGCGGACGCAACCGCTGACTGCGCTCGAGCTGGCGTTCTGCGTCGCGGTGCCGAGCCTGGTGTTCTTCGCGATCGAGATCGAGAAGTGGCTCGTGCGGCGCGGCGTGCTGCGCTACGGCGCGCCGGCCCCGGCCCGGTGAGGTCCGGGCGCCCGCGTCCCGGCCCTGGTCGCGCGAGCGGCCGGGGGGCGCCTCCTCCTCGGCTCAGTCAGCCTTGCGCAATAGCGCGACGGACTGACCGAGCGGCTCGCCGCACCAGGGCGCTTCGCAGCCGCCGATGAAGATCGTCTCCCGGAAGCCGAGCTGGCGTGCCCAGGCCTCGATCGTGCTGCGCTCGATGAAGGTGTTGAGGTGGGGCACCGCGCCGACCCGCCGCCCCTCCACCGTCGCCTCGAAGATCCGCCAGTGGTTCGGCTCGGCGAATTCCAGGAAGGAGAAGACGCAGCGCCCGCCCGGCTTCAGCACGCGGCGGATGTCCTCGAGGTAGAGGTAGGTCTCCTCGTGCAGCAGATGGGTGAAGACGCTGAAGGCGCAGACCATGTCGGCCGAGGCGTCGGGCGCCGGGAGCTCGAAGGAGACGCTGCGCACGAAGCGGTAGTCCGGCGGCGCCTTGGTCCGCGCGTAGTCGAGCAGCGCCTGCACCACGTCGATGCCGAGATAGGAGCCGAGGCGCATCGAGGTGCCGAGCGCGTGCGCGAGCCGGCCACTGCCGCAGCCAAGATCGACCAGCGCCATGCCGTCGGCGAGGCCGGCGTAGCGCAGCAGGTCGCGCTCGATCGCGCCGATGCGCTCGTAGCTCCCGCCGACGGCGAGGCTCATCGCCTCGTCCAGCGGGTGCGTGGCCAGCAGGTTGGCGACCCGGCGCTCGTAGTCCTCGACGAAGTGCAGCCCACCGACAGTCTCTT
>JADGHI010000231.1 GCA_019689515.1 Acetobacteraceae bacterium
CCCCAGCCCACACCCAACGGGCGGAGGTCGACCGGGCCGCGTGGCAGCGGCCGGGGTCCGCCCCCCCCCGAGACGGAGCGGTTGCGCACCCGTCACTCGGCGAAGACTCGACGCGCTCGCCGCCAACGCACGCGCTGCGCCCCAGATCGCCTTGGCCGCCCCGCGCCATTCGTTGTCAGCCCCGGCTCCGGGTGCGGATGACGCGGTCGCCCGGGCTTGGCGGCGGACTGAGAGGCGGTATGCCCAACGGCGGCGCTGCCGGTACACCGGCGCACCGGCGGTTTGCCGGTCGGCCACAGGCCACACATTGGCGACAGCTCTCCCCCGCCGCGCTTACGGTCGCGCCCGGCCACAGCCGGGCGTCCCGGACGGCCATACGGATCTTGCTGCAACAGGCCCTTGCGCTGCCGGAAGTGCTCAGCGCGTTGATACAGGCAGCGTGGTGTTTGGGGCGCGATCCATCGGCACCCTACCCGGCACCGGGCCGCGTCGGCACACGGCTGGGCGCCCCCCCTGGCGCCCGCAGCGGCGGCGGCCCTTGGCCCCGCCTGGCACCACAGCCTTGCGGTACTCTCCGATGAACGAGGGCTGCGAGCGCTAGCCTCTGGGGCCGCGGATCAGAACAACCGCTGTCCCGGCCCGTAGGGCATGACCAGCTCGTCGCGGGACACCAGGTTCAGAAGCACCCGTGCCCGCTCCTCAAGCTGGTCTCGGTCCAGCACCTCCCCGCGCAGGCCGGCGACCCGCCGCTCCATCGCGTCGCGCTCCGCCTCGGCGCGGGCGAGCTCCGCCCGCGCGGCCGCGATTTCCTGCATGCGCTGCTCGCGCGCCAGGAGACCCCGCGGCCCATGGACGGAATGCCAGAGGAAATACCCGCAGACGGCGCTGAATAGCACGGGCAGCAGCGCCTCTCGCGCGCGCCGCTTCACCCCCCGCCCCAGCGCGGCGAGACGATCCGACATCCGCGTAAGACCCCCCTCCTGCGCGCGTCGTAAATGAAATGATACGCGCAGCGGTGCCGTTTGGCGAGCGTCAAATCCCCACGCCGTTCGCCGCACTTCAGCGGCGCAGCGCAGCCCGCCCGCCGTAGCGCGCCGCGACCCCGAGGTCCTGCTCGATGCGGATGAGCTGGTTGTACTTGGCCAGCCGGTCGGAGCGGCTGAGCGAGCCGGTCTTGATCTGCCCGCAATTCGTGGCGACGGCGAGATCGGCGATGGTCGCGTCCTCGGTCTCGCCGCTGCGGTGGCTCATCACCGCCCGGTAGCCGGCCCGGTGCGCAGTCTCGACCGCCTCCAGCGTCTCGGTCAGGGTGCCGATCTGGTTGACCTTCACCAGGATGGCATTGGCCACGCCCCGCTCGATGCCGAGGCGCAGTCGCTCGGGATTGGTCACGAAGAGGTCATCCCCGACGAGCTGGACCCTGCCACCGAGCCGTTCCGTCAGCATCTTCCAGCCGGCCCAGTCGTCCTCCGCGCAGCCGTCCTCGATGGAGACGATCGGCCAGCGGTCGCAGAGCGCGGCCAGGTAGTCCACCATCCCGCCGGCATCCAGCGTCTTGCCCTCGCCCTCCATCACGTACTTGCCGTCCTTGAAGAACTCGGTCGCAGCGCAGTCGAGGGCGAACACGACATCCTCGCCGGGGCGGTGGCCCGCCGCCTCGCAGGCCTTGGCGATGAAGCCGAGCGCCTCGTCGGCGCTCTTGAGGTTCGGCGCGAAGCCGCCCTCGTCGCCCACATTCGTGCTGTGGCCCGCGTCGTGCAGCGCCTTCTTGAGCGCTGCGAACACCTCGGCGCCGATCCGCACCGCATCCGCCATGGTGCCGGCGGCGACCGGCATGATCATGAATTCCTGGATGTCGATCGGGTTATCCGCGTGCTTGCCGCCGTTGACGATGTTCATCATCGGCACCGGCAGGGTACGCGCGAACACCCCGCCGACGTAGCGATAGAGCGGCAGGCCGAGATGCTTCGCCGCCGCCTTGGCCACGGCGAGGCTCACGGCGAGGATCGCGTTGGCGCCGAGCCGTGCCTTGTTCGGCGTGCCGTCCAGCTCGATCATTGCCTCGTCGATGGCGATCTGCGCGGTGGCGTCCATGCCGCCGATCGCGTCGAAGATCTCGCCCTCGACGGCGGCCACCGCCTTGCGCACGCCCTTGCCGCCGTAGCGCGCCCGGTCGCCGTCGCGCAGCTCCACCGCCTCGTGCGCCCCGGTCGAGGCGCCGGAGGGGACGGCGGCACGGCCGGTGGCGCCGGAATCCAGCACGACCTCCGCCTCCACGGTCGGATTGCCACGCGAATCGAGGATCTCGCGCGCGATGATGTCGGCGATGGCGGCGGAAGAAGCGGTCATGAATCCCTCCGAGCGGGCCCTGGCCGAGCCAAGCCGCCGCCCGCCCGCCCGTTCGGGCCGCTGGCTGGCCGGCCGCCCGGCGCGTGCCGCGCGATAGGCCGTCCCCACGCCGGCGGCAAGATGCGCCGGCGACACACCGCTCCGGCGCCGCAGCAGTGCGCCGCCCCGCGTGCGGGGCTCAGTCGGCGGCGGCGCGTTCCAGCTCCGCCTCCGCCTCCTGCAGCCGGTCTACCGCGGCGGAGAAGGCCTCCACGCGCTGGCTCGCGAGCGACGCGTCGCCCGAGGCCAGCGAGGCATGCGCGGCGGGCAGCGCCTCGAGCACCCGGACCACCTCGGCCAGCACCGCATCCGTCGGCAGGTCCTCCTGGGCGCGCATCGCGCTGTGGAACAGGGCATAGCGCCCCATGACTCCGGCCGCCGGATCGCGCCGCACCGCCTCGAGCAGCGCCGTCTGCGCACGCATCGCCTCTTCACGCCCGGCGGCAAGCTCGGCGCGGAGGCCGCTGCGCGGATTCGCGCCGATCACCGCGCGCAGGAGCGCCGCCAGGGCCTCGACCGCCGGCTGGCGTTCGTTGACATAGGCGGTGAATTCGGCGCCCGGCGCCGGCGGAGTCGCCAGGGTGGCGACCGCCGCGAGTCCCGCCTCCCGCTCGGCCGGCGTCAGCGGCAGGGGGCGGCGCAGCGCCGCCTCGTAGCGGGCGAGGCCCTGCTCGGTCTCGCGCCGCAGGCTGGCGGGATCGGCGTCCGGCAGGCCGGGCGGCAGTTCCCCGGCGAGGCCGGCGAGCCGGCGCCCATGCAGCGCGAGCGCGTCGAAGGCCGGGCCTAGCACCTCGCCCGCGGCCAGGGCGGCGCTGCCATCCGCGGCGGTGGCGCCTCCTCCTCGCCTGGCCGGAGACAGGCGCCTACCCGTGGCATAGGCGATCGCCGCCGCCTCGCGCTGGTTGCGCCACGCGAACTCGCCGATCCGGCCGACCGCACGCTCGGTCGCCGCGTCGGCATCGGCCAGGTCCGTCGCGAGTTGCAGGGCCGCGCCAGGAATCGTGCCCGGAGCCGCCTGCCCCATCCGATCGGGCATGGCGCAGCCGGAGCCCATGACGGCCCCTGCAAGAATGAGGATCCGACCAAGCCAGCGAGATCCGCGCCAACGAAGCATGTCGTCGCCTCCTGCAACCTGCCGGGTGTTAAGCTAGGCAGCGATCGCCCTGGGTGGAAACGCCCAGGGCGCGAATCACTGTCTCGGGAGAGCCCGGCCCCTTGTCTGCCGGACCACAGTCAGGCCGACAGTGGGCTGGGTGCGGCGGCGGTGCGCGAAGGGCCATTCTCACTACCGCGCCGATCACGCCTCTTCCAGGCCGGCTCCGCGGTGCGGCCCTTCCTCCGCGTGACCACGGCGACGCGGCCTCAGTCGCCCCCGTCCCGAGCCGGGGATGCCTTCGCGAGCGCGTCGAAGGCCTTGAGCCGCGCGATCAGCGCCGGCATCGCGCGGAGCGGGATCATGTTCGGCCCGTCGGATGGCGCGCGGTCCGGGTCGGGATGGGTCTCGATGAACACCGCCGCGACGCCGACCGCGACCGCGGCGCGCGCGAGGACGGGCGCGAACTCGCGCTGCCCGCCGCTCGACTTCCCTTGCCCGCCCGGCTGCTGCACCGAGTGGGTAGCGTCGAACACCACTGGATAGCCGGTCGCCGCCATGATCGGCAGCGAGCGCATGTCCGCGACCAGCGTGTTGTAGCCGAAGCTCACGCCGCGCTCGCAGAGCAGGATGTTCTCGTTGCCGGTGCTCGCGATCTTCGCCGCGACGTTCGGCATGTCCCAGGGCGCGAGGAATTGCCCCTTCTTGACGTTGACCGGCTTGCCGGTCGCGCCCGCGGCCAGCAGCAGGTCGGTCTGGCGGCAGAGGAAGGCCGGGATCTGCAGGCAGTCCACCGCCTCCGCCGCCGGCGCGCACTGCTCCGGCGCGTGCACGTCGGTGAGCACGGGAAGGCCGGTGCGCTCGCGCACCTCGGCGAGGATCGCGAGGCCCTCCGCCATGCCGACGCCGCGCGCCGCCTCGACGCTGGTGCGGTTCGCCTTGTCGAAGGAGGACTTGTAGATCAGCGGCACGCCGGCGGCCTGCGCCATCTCCTTCAGCGCCGCCGCCACCTCCAGCGCGTGCGCGCGGCTCTCGATCTGGCAGGGGCCGCAGAGGAAGGCCAGCGGGCGGTCGTTCGCGACCTCGACGCCGCCGATCCGGACGAGGCGCGGCATCAGACCAGCCGCGCCTGGCGCACCGCCGCGCCGATGAAGCCCGCGAAGAGCGGATGCGGCGCGAAGGGCTTGGACTTCAGCTCCGGATGGAACTGCACGCCGATGAACCAGGGATGATCGGGGTACTCGATGATCTCCGGCAGTTCGCCGTCCGGCGACATGCCGGAGAAGCGCAGCCCCGCCTCCTCCAGCCGGTCCTTGTAGCGGATGTTCACCTCATAGCGGTGGCGGTGCCGCTCATGGATCTCCGCAACGCCGCCATAAACCGCGCGCACCAGCGAATCCTCCGCGAGCCGCGCCGGGTAGGAGCCCAGGCGCATCGTGCCGCCCAGCTCGCCGCCCGCGCGGCGGCGCTCGATCTCGTTGCCGCGCATCCACTCGGTGAGCAGCCCGACGACCGGCTCGGCGCAGGGCCCGAACTCTGTGCTGCTCGCGCCCTTCAGGTCGGCCAGGTTCCGCGCCGCCTCGATCACCGCCATCTGCATGCCGAAGCAGATGCCGAGGAAGGGCACCTTGCGCTCGCGCGCGAAGCGGACCGCCTCGATCTTGCCCTCGCTGCCGCGCTCCCCGAAACCGCCGGGGACAAGGATGCCGTGCACGCCCTCGAGCCGCGCGACCGCCCCCTCCTCGCCGCCCTCGAAGATCTGGCTGTCCACCCAGTCGAGATTGACCCGGACCTTGTGGGCGATGCCGCCGTGCGCCAGCGCCTCGGCCAGGGATTTGTAGGCGTCGAGCAGGTTGGTGTACTTGCCGACCACGGCGATCGTCACCTCGCCCTCCGGCGCGCGGATCGCCTGCACGATGTCGTGCCAGCGCTGGATGTTGGGCTGTCCGTAGATGGACAGGCCGAAGTGGCGCAGCACTTCGCGGTCCAACCCCTCGCTGTGGTAGCTGATCGGCACCTCGTAGATCGTCTGAGGGGCGTCGAGCGCCGGGATCACGCTCTCTGGCCGGACGTTGCAGAACAGCGCGATCTTGCGCCGCTCGTTCTCCGGGATCGGCCGGTCGCAGCGGCAGAGCAGGATCTGCGGCTGGATGCCGACACTCAGCAGCTCCTTCACGCTGTGCTGCGTCGGCTTCGTCTTCAGCTCGCCCGCGCTCGGGATGTAGGGCACCAGGGTGAGGTGGATGAACAGGCTGCGCTGCGGGCCGACCTCGTTGCCGAGCTGGCGGATCGCCTCCAGGAAGGGCAGCGATTCGATGTCGCCGACGGTGCCGCCGATCTCGACGATGACGAAGTCGTAGTCCTCGGTCTCGGCCTGGATCGCTTCCTTGATCTTGTCGGTGATGTGCGGAATGACCTGCACGGTGCCGCCGAGGTAGTCGCCGCGGCGCTCCGCCGCGATCACCTCGGAATAGATCCGTCCGGTGGTCCAATTGTCGGCGCGCGTGGCATGCACGCCGGTGAAGCGCTCGTAGTGGCCGAGGTCGAGGTCGGTCTCCGCCCCGTCGTCGGTGACGAAGACCTCGCCGTGCTGGTAGGGACTCATCGTCCCCGGGTCCACGTTGAGGTAGGGGTCGAGCTTGCGCAGCCGGACCTTGTAGCCGCGCGCCTGCAGCAGCGCGCCGAGGGAGGCCGCCGCGATACCTTTCCCGAGGGAGGAAACCACGCCGCCGGTGATGAAGACGAACCGCGTCATGGGCGGCCTTCATAGCGTGCCGCCCGAGGCGGCGTCACCTCCCCTGAACGGGGGGCCGGAATGCACCGGACGAGGGACGGTCCGGTGCCGCTGTCGGCTGGCCGCCCGTCAGTTGGTCGGCACCGGCGGCGCCGGCGGCGTCGAGGGCGTGGCCGGGGCGGCGGGGGGCGCCGTCGGAACCGCCGCGGGCTGTCTCTTGTACACATCACCGA
>JADGHI010000232.1 GCA_019689515.1 Acetobacteraceae bacterium
GCCCTCATAGGCGATGTTGAAGACGATCCCCACCCGGGCCCCGCCGGGCCAGCGGAAGGCGTCGGTGGGCCGCAGGATGCGGCCGCCACCGCCGCCCGCCATCACCGCGCCGGCAGCGGCTTGAGGGGCGGGGCGACGCCCTCCGGCAGCGGCACCTGGGCCACGTTCAGCACCATCGCCACCGCGACGTAGTACCCGCTGACGCCGATCAGATCGACGACGCCCTGCTCGCCGAATCGCGCCTTGGCGCGCTCGAAGGTCGCGTCGGAGACGGTGCGGGTGCGGTGCAGCTCGGTGCAGAAATCGTAGACCAGCGCCTCGTCCTCGCTCATGCCCTCCGGCCGGCGCCCCTCCGCGACGGCCTGGGCGATCGCCGGCGACAGGCCTGCCTGCATCGCCAGGCGGTGGTGCGCATACCACTCGTACTGCGCCGACCACTCGCGCGCCGTGATCAGGATGGCGAACTCGTTCAGCGCCGGGGGGATGGAGCTGTTGAAGCGGAGATACTCGCCCACGCGCTGGAACCGGTCGGCCAGCACGGGGCTCCGGAGCAGCGCGTTGAACGGCCCGCGCAGCCCCCCGCGCGGCCCGCCGGCGATCGCATCGGCCACGGCGCGCTGCTCGGGGCTCATGCGCTCGGGCGGGATCGCCGGGAACCGGCCCTCGGCGGAGGGCGCTGCGGCGTTGGCACTGCTCATGTTCGGGTCTCCTCCTGACGCCGCGGGACGGCGCGGCCTGCCGCCGAGGCTACCTCGCCCCAGCCATGTCCGCCAGCCGGCGGACCGGCCGGCAGATGCCGTGCCGAATCCCCTTCGCGCGTGGCCGCGGCTGGCTTAGCGTCCTCGCTGGGTGCTTCACCGCCGGGGGGAATGCGCGCGTGTCTGCGTCCTACGCGCTCCAGCAACTGATCAACGGCATCAGCCTGGGCATGATCTATGGCCTGATCGCCGTGGGCTACACGATGGTCTACGGCATCATCGGCATGATCAACTTCGCCCATGGCGACATCTTCATGATCGGCGCCTTCGTCTCTCTCATCGCGCTGCTTCTGCTCGGCGCCGGGATGGGGCTCGAGGGCCCGGCGGCGCTGCTCCTGGTGCTGGCGATCTCGATGGCGATCACCGCGCTCTACGGCTGGACGGTGGAGCGCGTCGCCTACCGCCCGCTGCGCGGCAGCTTCCGCCTCGCGCCGCTGATCAGCGCGATCGGCATGTCGATCCTGCTGCAGAACTACGTCCAGGTGAGCCAGGGCGCCCGCGTGAAGCCGATCGAACCGGTGCTCTCCGGCGGCATCGAGATCGCCCGCTTCGGTGAGGAGATCGTCTCGATCTCCTGGATCCGCATCACCATCGTCCTCACCACGCTCTGCGCGCTGGCGGGCCTTACCTGGCTCGTCACCCGCACGCCGCTCGGCCGCAGCATGCGCGCCTGCGCGCAGGACTTGAAGATGGCCGCGCTGCTCGGCATAGACACCGACCGCACGATCAGCCTGACCTTCGTGATCGGCGCCGCGCTGGCGGCGGTGGCCGGCTCCATGTACCTGCTGTTCTATGGCGTGATCGACTTCTTCATCGGCTTCGTCGCCGGGGTGAAGGCCTTCACTGCGGCGGTGCTCGGCGGCATCGGCTCGCTGCCCGGGGCGGTGCTGGGCGGCTTGCTGATCGGCCTGATCGAGACCGCCTGGCAGGCCTACGCGCCACAGCACCTCACGCCCTACAAGGACGTCGCCGCCTTCTCGATCCTCGCCCTCACCCTGATCTTCCTGCCGACCGGGCTACTCGGCCGGGCAGAGGTCGAGAAGGTATGAACCCGGCCACGGCCCTGAAGGACGCCGCGGTCACCGGCCTGGTCGCCCTGGCCCTGTTCACCCCGCTGGTCGGGCTGCGCACCGACGTCTCGCCCACGGGCGGGCTCTACCTGCGCCAGCGCTGGTCCGACGTCGCCATCCTCGTCGGCCTCGCCTTCGCCGGCCGCCTCGCGCTGCTTGCCTGGCGCGGGCGGCGGAGCCTGCCGACCGCTTCCACCGCACCCGGCTGGTGGGAAGCACCGCTGCGCCGTCTCGGCGCGGTCTTCGCCCCGCTGCTGCTCGCCTTCGCCGTGCTGATGCCGCTCAGCGCCTTCTCCTGGAATCTCGGCGGCGGCTTCGTCATCCCCGCGCTGACCGGCCGCTACGAGCTCGACCTCGGCATCCTGGTGCTCACCTATGTGATGCTCGGCTGGGGCCTGAACATCGTCGTCGGCCTCGCCGGCCTGCTCGACCTCGGCTACGTCGCCTTCTACGCGGTCGGCGCCTATTCCTACGCGCTGCTCGCGACGACCTTCGGCTGGTCCTTCTGGGCTTGCCTGCCCCTCGCCGGCATCCTCGCCGCCTTCTGGGGCATCCTGCTCGGCTTTCCGGTGCTCAGGCTGCGCGGCGACTACCTCGCGATCGTGACGCTGGCCTTCGGCGAGATCATCCGCATCGTGCTGGTCAACTGGGTGAGCTTCACCGGCGGGCCGAACGGCATCAGCGGCATCCCGCGCCCGACCTTCTTCGGCCTGCCCTTCTCCATGTCCGGCGAGCCCGGCACCTTTGCCGGCTTCTTCGGGATCGAGCCCGATCCCTCGCACCGCATCGTCTTCCTCTACTACCTGATCCTCGGCCTGGCGCTGCTGACCAACTGGGTTACCGTGCGCCTGCGCCGCCAGCCCCTCGGCCGTGCCTGGGAGGCGTTGCGCGAGGACGAGATCGCCTGCCGGGCGCTGGGCATCAACATCACCACGACCAAGCTCACCGCCTTCGCCATAGGCGCAATGTTCGGCGGCTTCGCCGGCGCCTTCTTCGCCACGCGCCAGGCCTTCATCTCCCCGGAAAGCTTCACCTTCATCGAGAGCGCGATCGTGCTGGCCATCGTCGTGCTCGGCGGCATGGGCAGCCAGATCGGCGTCGCCGTCGCGGCGCTGGTCATGATCGGCGGGTTCGAGCTGTTCCGCGACCTGCAGGAGTGGCGGATGCTCGTCTTCGGCGCGGCGATGGTGGCGATCATGGTGCTGCGCCCGAGGGGCCTCGTCGCCTCGCGCACGCCGACCGTCACCCTCTCCGGACGGAAGCGCGCGATCAGCGGCGAGCTGGTCGGCCAGGGGCATGGCTGATCCACGCATGGCGACACCACTGCCGCCGCCGAGGGGCCGGAACCTGATCCTGGAGGTGCGGGACCTGACCATGCGCTTCGGCGGGCTGCTCGCGGTGAACCAGGTGAGCTTCACCGCCGACCGCGGCCGCATCACCGCGCTCATCGGGCCGAACGGCGCGGGCAAGACCACCGTCTTCAACTGCATCACTGGCTTCTACCGCCCGACCTCCGGCACCATCCTCCTCCGCCGCGACGACGGCGAGGTGACGGAGCTGCAGCGCCAACCCGGGCACCGGATCGCCCGCGCGGGCGTCGCGCGCACCTTCCAGAACACGCGCCTCTTTCCTGGCATGACCGCGCTCGAGAACCTGCTCGTCGCGCAGCATGTGCCGCTGATGGCGGCGACCGGCTTCGGCCTCGGCGCCGTGCTCGGCCTCTCCCGCTACCCGCGCGCCGAGCGCATCGCGATCGAGAAGGCCCGCGCCTGGCTGGAGGCGACCCGCCTGCTCGACCGCGCCGACGACCCCGCCGGCGCCCTCCCCTACGGCGCGCAGCGGCGGCTCGAGATCGCGCGGGCGATGTGCACGGAGCCGGCGCTGCTCTGCCTCGACGAGCCGGCGGCCGGCCTCAATCCGCGCGAGTCGGAGGAGCTGTCGGCGCTCCTGCTCGCGATCCGCGACGGGCACGCGGCCGAGCGCGGCCGGGGGTGCTCGATCCTGCTCATCGAGCACGACATGGGGGTGGTGATGCGCATCTCCGACCGCGTGGTGGTGCTCGATCACGGACGCAAGATCGCCGACGGCTCGCCGGAGGAGGTGCGCGCCGATCCGCGGGTGATCGCCGCCTATCTCGGCGAGGGCGACGAGGGAGAGGAGAACGGCGGGGCGTGAGCGCGACGACGGAACCGCTGCTGGCGCTCGACGGCGTCTCCGCCCGCTACGGCGCGGTGGAGGCGCTGCGCGGCGTCTCGCTCCGCGTCGCGCGCGGCGAGATCGTCACCCTGATCGGCGCCAACGGCGCGGGCAAGTCCACCCTGCTGATGACGATCTGCGGCGCCCCCCGCGCGCATGCGGGCCGGATCGTCTTCGACGGCCGTGACATCACCGGCCTCCCGACGCACGCGATCATGCGCCTCGGCCTCGCGCAGGTGCCGGAGGGGCGGCGCGTCTTCCCGCGCATGACGGTCCTCGAGAACCTGCTGATGGGCGCCGAGGTCGCCGGCCACGACCCGGCGGAGGACCTTGAGGCGGTCTTCGCCATCTTCCCCCGCCTGCGCGAGCGCCAGGCGCAGCGCGGCGGCACCCTCTCGGGCGGGGAGCAGCAGATGCTCGCGATCGGTCGCGCGCTGATGGCGCGCCCGAAGCTTTTGCTGCTCGACGAGCCCTCGCTCGGCCTCGCGCCGCTGGTCGTGCGCCAGATCTTCGCCACGATCCGGGAGCTGAACCGGCGAACCGGGCTGACCGTTCTGCTGGTCGAACAGAACGCCAACCTCGCGCTCCGCCTCGCGCATCGCGGCTACGTCCTGGTGACCGGACGGATCACGATGGAGGGCACCGGGGCGGAACTGCTGGCGCGCGACGAGGTGCGGGACGCCTATCTCGGCGGCGGTGGCTGAACGTTCCGGCTCTTGGCGCCGATTGATCCGCGCCCCACATCGCCGCCATGACCAGACGCCCGGGCGTCGCCACCGCCATCCTGCCGCTGCTCGCTCCGCTCGCCCTCGCCGCCTGCGCCACGCCGGCCGGGTTCGATGCGCGCATGAACGCGCTGGTGGGCCTCGACGAGGCGTCGCTCGTGCAGTCCCTGGGCGTCCCGGACAGCGAGTATCGCACCGCGGACGGCCGGCGCTTCCTGCAATACGAGCGGCTCGGCGTCCGCGGGCCCGCACAGGTCGAGCCGGTCTTCGGCCTCGGCCTCGGTTATGGCCGCTGGGGCGGATGGGGCGTCGGCGTGGGCACGGGCCTCGCCTTCGGTGGCCCGGCCTATGTCTATCCGCCACCCGCCTGCAGCGTGACCTTCGAGATGGCGGGCGGCCGCGTCGCCAGCTATACGCGCCGCGGCAGCGGCTGTGTCGCCATTCCTCCGGATTGATTCGCTTGCTCCGGCAGAGCCGGCACGTTTAGCGTCGCTCGCGGCCGGGCCCTCGACGGGCCGGACGGAGGCGCGCCGAGACATGTCCTTCTCCCGCCGTGCGGCGCTCGCCGCATCGCTGTCCCCCGCCCTCGCCGCCGCGCTGG
Source organism: Acetobacteraceae bacterium (assembly GCA_019689515.1). GTDB lineage: Bacteria > Pseudomonadota > Alphaproteobacteria > Acetobacterales > Acetobacteraceae > Caldovatus. The sequence goes on from JADGHI010000232.1 coordinate 5,351, forward strand.
TGCGGCGCACAGCCCGCGCCCAGCCGGCCTTCCCCTCCGGCCCGATCCGCTTCGTCGTCGCCTTTCCGCCCGGCGGACCGACCGACATCCTCGGCCGCATGGTCGCGCAGAAGCTCGCCGAGCTGCGCGGCTGGACCGTGGTGGTGGAGAACCGGAGCGGCGCCTCGGGCCTGATCGGCATGGGCGAGGTCGCGCGCGCCGCGCCCGACGGCCATACCGTCCTCGTCAATGCGCAGGCCCACACGACGCTGCCCGCCACCCACGCCACGCGGATCGGCTACGACGTTGCGAGGGCCTTCATCCCCCTCACCTCGCTCGGCCGCACGCCGCTCTTCGTCACCGTCACGCCATCCCTCCCGGTGCGCAGCATCGCGGAGCTGCTCGCCTACGCGCGCGCCCATCCGGGGCGGATCAACTACGCCGCGGGCTCGCCGGGCGGCGGACCGCATCTCGCGGCCGAGCAGTTCCGCCTCCTGACCGGCGCGAGCATCCAGTTCGTGCCCTACCGAGGCTCCGGGCCGGCGCTGCAGGACCTCGCCGCCGGCAATGTGCAGCTCGGCTTCGATTCCATGACCTCCGCTTCGGGCCTGGTACGGGGCGGACAGATCCGCCCCATCGCCGTGACGACGCCAAGCCGCCTCCCCGCCTTCCCCGAAGTGCCGACGGTGGCCGAGACGGTGCCCGGCTACACCGCCGAGACCTGGGTCGGCGCCTTCCTCCCCGCCCGCACGCCGGAGCCGATCGTCGCCCGGCGGCCTGCCGCGCTTGCCGAGACGCTCGCCGCCCCGGACCTGCGTGCGCGCATCACGGCCTCCGGCTCCGCGCCGGGCGGCGAGCCGCGCGAGGCCTTCGCCGCCTTCGTCGCCGAGGAGATGGCAACCTGGGCCCGCGTGGTCCGCGAGGCCAACATCCGCATCGAGTGACCTGCGCACCCCCTACCGGCTCACCAGGGCCAGCGGAAAGCTCCTGAGATCCCGTTGCGCCGTGCGGAACACCGCGTTCTGCTGGTGCCGCTTCTCGGCTGCGAGCTGCGGCACCCGCCGCGTCACCCACTCGCCGAGGGCGAGTGCGCTCACCCGCCC
>JADGHI010000233.1 GCA_019689515.1 Acetobacteraceae bacterium
CGGAGTTCGACGCCGCCCGCGCGCAGTTCGCCGCCGGCGAGATCGAGCTGCTGCACATCGACGGGCTGCACACCTACGAGGCGGTCGCGCACGACTTCCACACCTGGCGCGATGCCGTCTCGCCGCGCCGCGGCGTGGTGCTGTTCCACGACACCAACGTGCGCGCCGGCGACTTCGGCGTCTGGCGGCTCTGGCGCGAGCTGGCGGAGGCGCATCCGCATTTCGAGTTCCACCACGGCCACGGCCTCGGCGTGCTCGGCCTGGGTGACGATCTTCCCGCGGCGCTCGCCGCGCTGTTCGAGATGCAGGCGCAGCCGGAGCGTGCGGCGCGGCTGCGCGCGCTGTTCGCCGCGCGCGGGGCGACGGTGCGCGAGCGCCAGGCGCTGGCCGAGGCGGAAGCGAAGCTCCGCGCCGGCGCCGCCGCGCTTGGCTCGGCCAAGGCGGAGGCCGCATCGCAGCAGTCGCGCGCGGCGCAGCTGGAGGCGGCGCTCGGCACGGCCAGGGCGGAGGCCGATGCGGCGCGGAAGGAGGCCGCGTCACAACGGCTGCGCGCGGCGCGGCTGGAGGCGGCGCTGGAGCTGCGCGCCGGCGCGGCACCTCCCGGCGGCGACATCGTCGCCGCGGCCCTCGCCGAGGAGGAGCGGCGCGAGGCGGCCTTGCAGGCGCTCCGTGCCGAGCGCGACGCGCTGCGCGAGCAATCCGACCTGCTGCGCCGGCAGCTCGACACCGTGATGACCTCGATCAGTTGGCGCTTGACGGCGCCCTTGCGGGCGGTGGTGCGCCGCGCGCCGAGCCTCGCCCGGATGGCGCACGGCACCGCGCGACTCGGCTATTGGACGCTGAAGGGGCAACTGCCGGCGCGGCTGCGCGAGTGGCGGGCACGCACGCAGGAATGGCGGGAGGCCCGCGCCCGCGGCGTCGCGCCTCCGTCGCTGCCCGCGACGGCGGCGCTGCGCGTCGCGCCGCCGCCGCCGGCGATCGGGCAGGGAGGACCCGCCGACCGGCTCGCCACGCTCGAGCACCGTCTTGTCCATGTCGAGTCGCTGCTCGAACTGGAGCGCGGCCGCCTGGACTACGCACTCGGTGCCATCGAAGGCGTGCCGGCGCGCATCGCCGACTACCACGCGGCGCGCGAGACGCCCGAATACCTTGCCGCCTTCGAGGAAGAGGAGCCGCTGGTCTCGGTCTGCATCGCCACCGTGAATCGCGCGGAGCTGCTGGTCGAGCGTGCGATCCGCTCGCTGCAGGCGCAGACCTACAGCAACCTGGAGATCATCGTCGTCGGCGACCACACCACCGACGACACCGAGGAGCGGCTCGCCCGGTTGCGTGACCGCCGCATCCGCTTCGTGAACCTGCCGGAGCGCGGTCCCTATCCGCGGCCCGGGCGCGCGCGCTGGCAGGTCGCCGGCAGCAACGCGATGAACCACGCGCTCTCGCTCTGCAACGGCCGGTTCGTGACGCATCTCGACGACGACGACGCGATGGCGGCGGACCGCATCGCCACGCTACTCGGCGAGGCGCGCGCACACCGCGCGGACTTCCTGTGGCATCCGTTCTGGACCGAGGGGCCGGACGGGCGCTGGCGGCGGATCGGCGACGGGCGATTCCAGCTCGGCCAGATCACAACCGGTTCAATCTTCTACCACCGATACTTCGCGGCCTTCGGCTGGGACGTATATGCGTACCGGCTGGACGAGCCCGGCGACTGGAACAGGTTGCGCAAGATCAAGATGCTGCGGCCGCGGCTCCGCTTCGTGGATCGTCCGCTGCTCTACCACTACGCGGAGCGGAACCAGGGAAGCTTCGTCGCCCAGGAGGGCGAGCGGTTCCTCGAATGAGGGGGCAGCAGCGGACGCCGTGATCACCATCCACATGACGACGCACCGGCGTTTCGCCTCCGGTCTCTTGCGGCGGGCCGTCGCCTCGGTGCTGGCGCAGGACTACACCGATTTCGAGTTCGTGATCTGCGACGACGCCAGCACCGACGGCAGTGCGGACTACCTCGCCGGCGTCGCGGCGCGCGATCCGCGGGTGAAGGTGATCCGCAATCCCCGCAACGTGAACAGCGTGGCGATCTCGCTCGGGCGCTGCATGCAGGCCGCCGATCCGGCGCGGCGCTGGGTGAGCTGGATGTTCGACGACTGCATCCTGCGCCCCGGCGCGCTGTCGCGCCTCGCCCGCGCCGTCGCGGTGGGGGGCGAGGTCAAAATGGTGTTCGGCGTGACCGAGGTGCTGGCGCCCGACGGCGCGCCGCCGCTGCGCGTGGGCGCAGCCCCACCGGAGGAGATCCGGCGCGGCGTCGCGAATTCCTCCATCCTCGTGCCGAACGGCGGCATCCTGATAGACCGCGCGGTGTTCGAGCGCGTCGGCTGGTACGACCCCTCGATCGTGCTGCGCCGCTCCTGCGACTGGGATCTGTTCCGGCGCATCATCGGGGCGGGCGTGCCCTTCGTCACCCTGCCCGATGTGCTGATGGAGGAGCACGGCGCGCTGCAGTCCGACTCGCTGCGCAACGCCTTCACCACCAGCTTCGACCTGATGCAGCGCTACTGCGCCGCGCGCGACGCCGCCGGGCTGCCGCTTGACCTGGCGAACTGCCTGGCGATGCCGGTGGACTGGATCCCGCCGGGCTTCTGGACCTCAGACGAGATGGCGCTGATGCAGTACATGTTCGTCGAGTATTTCCTCTCGGTCGGCGATGTCCCGCGCGCCTTCCACTGGGCGCGCCGGCTTGAGGAGGCGCTGCCGCGCCCGTCGCTGATGCGCGAGAACCTGCTGCGCCGTGCGACGGTGCGCGACCCGGCGGCGGGGGAGGAGGAGAGCGGCCCAGATCCCATGGCGGCCGGCGCCTATGCCGCGCTGGTGTTCAGCGCCTACGGCCAGCACCTGGCGGAGCGTCAGGCGGCGGCAGCGCCGGCGCAGGGGCTGGCGGCATGACGGGTCGCCCATCCGACTCCGGCGCAACGGAGCGGCCGCCCGACATCCCCTTCCTTCGCCCGGCGCCGCCGCGGCTCTCCGAGCTCGTCGATCAACTGCGCGCGATCGAGGACTCGGGCATCTTCACCAATTTCGGACCGGTCAACACCCGCCTCGAAGCGGCGATGACGGAGCGGATCTTCGGCGGAGTCGGCGGCTGCCTCACCGTCGGCAACGCCACGCTCGGGCTGATGCTGGCGATCCGGCACGCCGCGGGCGAGGGGGCGCCCGGCCGCTACGCGCTGATGCCCTCCTTCACCTTCGCCGCTACCGCGCAGGCGGCGATCTGGGCGGGGCTGACGCCGCTGCTCTGCGACATCGAGCCGGACACCTGGCTGCCCTCGGCGGCGGAGGAGGAGGCGCTGCTCGCCCGGTACGGCGCGCACATTGCCGTGGTCGTGCCCTACGCGACCTTCGGCAACTGCCTCGACCTCGACCGCTACGCCCGCTTGGCGCGGCAGTACGGCGTCGGGATCGTGGTGGACGCGGCGGCCTCGCTCGGCGCGCTGGATGCGGAGGGACGCGGCTTCGGCGCCGGTTTCCCGCACCCGGTCGTGTACTCGATGCACGCGACCAAGACCTTCGCCACCGCGGAGGCCGGGCTGATCCATTGCGGCGACCCGGCAACGCTCGCGGCGCTGCGCGCGATGGCGAATTTCGGCTTCGGCGCGCCGCGCACGGCGACCATGCCGGGGCTCAACGCCAAGCTCAGCGAGATCGGTGCGCTGCTCGCCCTCGCCCGGCTCGACGGGTTCGAGCATGTGGTGGCGCATCGCGAGCAACTGATGGAGCGCTATCGACAGAACCTGCCGGGCTGGGAGTTCCAGCGCCTCATCGGGCGCCGACACGCGCACCAGTTCGTGCCGGTGCTGCTGCCGCCCGACGCGGGACGGAGCCGCGCCGAGGTGCTGGCGGCACTGGCGCGCGAGGGCATCGGCACGGCGCACTACTTCAGCCCGCACCTCGCCGAGCAGCCCTATTTCCGCCGGCGCTGCCGCGTGGCCCGGCTTGACGTGACCGAGCGCCTGGCCGCGCGCATCCTCTCGCTGCCCCTCGCCGACGCAATGGCGACGGACGAGGTGGACCGGGTCTGCATGGCGCTGCGCGAGGCCGTGGCGGCGCGATCGGTGACGGCCGCTTGAGGACCGACTTTCTCGACGCCACGGAACTCGCGGCAATCGGCTTCGCCGCGATTGGCGAGGACGTGCGGATCAGCCGCCACGCGCTGTTCTTTGCCCCCGAGCGCATCCGCATCGGCGCGCGCACGCGCATAGATGCGTTCTGTATCCTCTCCGCCGGGGCGGGGGGAATCATCATCGGGCGCAACGTGCACCTCTCGGCCCATGCGACGATCCTCGGCGGCGGGGCGGTGACGATCGGCGATTTCTGCACGCTCTCGGTGCGCTGCGCGGTCTTCGCCTCGAACGACGACTATTCGGGCGCGACCATGACCAACCCGACCGTTCCCGCGCGCTTCCGCGGCGCGGTAGACGCGCCGGTCACGATCGGCGCGCACGCGATCCTCGGCGCCAGCTGTGTCGTGCTGCCGGGGGTGACGATCGGCGAGAGCGCCGCGGTCGGGGCGCTCAGCCTGGTGCGGGAGGACCTGCCGCCCTTCGCTGTCGCGGTCGGCGCGCCGGCCCGGGTGGTCGGGCGGCGGCGCGAGGAGCACCGCGCGCTGGCCGCACGCTACCTGGCGGAGACGGAGGGCGGCGAGATCTGAGACCAATCCGCAGGCCGAGCGAGGGGGGTGGCACGGCGCAGCCGTCCGGGCTGCTTCGAAAATCCACACTGTCTCAAGAAGGACTCCAGCCCGCCTGAAAGTCTTTGCCGACCGTCGTGGCTAGCTTCGTCACGCACAGACCGCCGCCGCTGCGGGGGGTGACGAAGGAGAGCCACGATGGTCGAACCGAACGATCCCGTCATGGTCCACGATCTGCCCGACGATGCGCTCGGGATGCGCGAGCGCCAGGCGGAGGCCGCACGGGCGCGGCTGCGCCGTTGCCGCTCGCTGGGTCGTCCGACCGATGCCGAGGTCGCGCGGATGGTGGCCGAATTCCACGCCCGCGGCGGCAAGGTGACGGTCTGCGCTCCCGTGCACCTGGTGCCGGTGAACAACGGCGCCGGCCGCGACGCCGACTGCTGGGCAGCGTGAGCGGCGGTCTCAGCCAAACCGGAGGGACCGTCCCATGGCCTGCCGCTTCGACCCGAGCCGCGCCACGGCGGCGCTGCGCCGGCTCGGCGCCTGGCTGACGAATTCCGGCTACAGGCCGGAACGACACTACATGCGCGGCGCCCGCCCGCAGGCGGCGCACCCCGCCTCCGACCGCCCCGGGACGCCGGTCCACGGCCGCTGATGCAGAAGCGCGCGGCATGACCGATCTCGTCCTCCGAGCATTGCATTGGCGCAAAGCGGCGCATCGGTCAGCCCGACGCCAGCCGCCCGCCCACCCGTGGGGCGCGCGGTGTTCGGCGCCTTCCGGCCAATCGAACGGAGTCGTGTTGGCTCGCCCCGCGTGTGCGATGCGCACCCGCTCCTCGTCGTCCGCGCGCTCGTTTCATCGAGGGGGACAATTCGGTCCGGTGATATCCTTTCGCCGCCGCAGGAGGCAGAGGAGAGGGCGATGGCCTATTACGGACTCTACCGCGCGACAGTCATGAACAGCGCCGATCCGCTGAACCAGGGGCGCGTCCAGGTGACTATCCCCTCGGTCGCCGGCGCGGTCGCGCAATGGGCCATGCCGTGCTGGCCGGCACTGGTGCGCGACAGCGACAGCAGGGCACCCGGCCCGGGCGACCAGATCTGGGTCGCGTTCGAGGGCGGCGACCCGAACATGCCGGTCTGGCTCGGCTACATGCGGTGATCCGGATGGCGCGTGCAGGGCGATTCGGCCGGCTCCTCACCGGCCTGCCCATAACTGCGCCGCCGCCGATTCCGTGACCGTCGCCGCCGGCCCGGCCGGGACTCCGGCCGCCGTCAGTGCGCGCAGCACGATGCCCTCGGTGAGGATCTGCGGCAGAATCTCCGGCGCGCCGCCACCGGCCGGGTAGAGCAGGTAGAGCGGCACGCCCTCGCGCCCATGCGCGCGCAGCAGCGCGGAGATCGCCGGGTCGCCGCGCGTCCAGTCGGCCTTCAGATAGGCGACGCGGCCGGCGGCGAAGGCCTCGCGCACCGCCGCGGAGCGCAGCGCCACGCGCTCGTTGACCTGGCAGGTGATGCACCAGGCGGCGGTGGCGTTGACGAAGACCGGCCGGCCTTCGGCGCGCAGCGCGGCGAGGCGGACCGCGGACCAGGGCTCCGCGCCATCCGCTTCGTTCGGGCCGGTGGCGGTGGCAGCGGAGGAGGCAGGCGGGGCGGTGGCCAGGCCCGGCAGCAGCGCGGCGGCGCCGCGCGCGGCGGCCCGCGCGCGGCCGGCCCCGATGCGTCGGCCGCGCGCG
>JADGHI010000234.1 GCA_019689515.1 Acetobacteraceae bacterium
GGGCGGGGCCCTGGCCCCGCGCCCCCGTGGCAGGCATGATCCGGCCCATGGACGACGCGCCTCCAAGCCGCCCCGCCGCCGTGATCTTCGACGCCTACGGCACGCTGCTCGACGTGCACGCGGCGATGGCGCGGCATGCGGCGCGCCTCGGGCCCCGCTGGCGCGAGGTCTCCGCGGCCTGGCGGCAGAAGCAGCTCGAGTACACCTGGGTGCGCAGCCTCACCGGCCCCGCGCACCATGAGGACTTCTTCCTCTGCACCCGCGACGCGCTGGACTACGTCCTCGCCCGGTACGGCATCGCGGATGCGGCGCTGCGCGAGGACCTGCTGTTGGCCTACCGTCGCCTCGACGCCTATCCGGAGGTGCCCGCGGTCCTGCTCGCGCTGCGCGGGGCCGGGGTGCCGGCGGCGATCCTCTCGAACGGCGCGCCCCGCATGCTCGACGAGGCGTGCGAGGCGGCGGGCATCGCGGGCCTGCTCGACGTGGTGCTCAGCGTCGAGGAGGTCGGCGTGTTCAAGCCCGATCCGCGCGTCTATCGGCTGGCGACGCGGCATTTCGGCGCGCCGCCGGAGATGATGGCCTTCGTCTCGGCCAATCCCTGGGATACGCAGGCGGCGCTCGCGAACGGTTTCCGCGCGGTGCGCGTCAACCGCGGCGGCGAGCCTGACGAATACGGGCTGCGCGATGCCGGCGTGCCGGAGCTGCGCGACCTCGCCCCGTTGCCTGCGCTGCTGCACCTCGGCACGACGTGACCCCCGCTGCGCGGATCGCGGCCGCGATCGAGTTGCTCGCCGCCGTCGAGGCGGAGCCAAGGCGGCCCGCGGATGCAATTGCCAACGATTTCTTTCGTGCCCGCCGCTTCATCGGCGCCTCCGACCGCCGCGCCATCGCGGACCGCGCCTGGGGGGCGATCCGGCAGCGCCTGCGGCTGGACTGGTGGCTGGCGCGGGCCGGCGCCGCCGCGGCGACCCCGCGGCTGCTGATTGGCGCATATCTGCTGCTGGCGGAGGACAGCGGCTGGGACCTGGACGGCCTCGACCGCGGCGCCTTCCCGGGGGGGCGCTACGCCGCCGCGCCGCTGGCGCCGGAGGAGCGGCGCGTGCTCGCGCGTCTCGTCGGGCGGCCGCTGCTCTATTCGGAGATGCCGGAGCATGTCTCGCTCAACGTCCCGGAATGGCTGCTGCCGCATTTCCGCGCGCGCTTCGGCGACGACCTTCCGGCCGCGGTCGCGGCGATGGAGCACCCGGCGCCACTCGACCTGCGGGTGAACCTGCTCCGTGCGACGCGCGGGGAGGCCGCTGCGGCCCTCGCCGCCGAGGGCGTGGAGACGACGCCGACACCCTGGTCCCCCTGGGGCCTGCGCGTCGCGGGCCGCCGGCCCGTGACCGGCACCCGCGCCTTCCGGGAGGGGCTGGTGGAGATCCAGGACGAGGGAAGCCAGCTCGTCGCGCTGCTCGCCGACGCCCAGCCGGGCATGCGGGTCTGCGACTACTGCGCCGGGGCGGCGGGCAAGACGCTCGCCATGGCCGCGGCGATGGGCAACAAGGGCCGCATCGTCGCCTGCGACGTCTCGGCGCCGCGCCTGGAAGGGGCGGTGCGCCGCCTCCGCCGGGCCGGGGTGGACAACGCCGAGCGACACCTGCTCACCCCTGGTGACCGCTGGGCGAAGCGCCGTGCCGGGCAATTCGACCGAGTCCTGGTGGACGCGCCCTGCACGGGAACCGGGACCTGGCGGCGCAACCCGGACGCGCGGCTCCGGACCTTTGCGCATGATCTCGCGGAACTGACGGTGCTGCAGCGCGAGATTCTCGCCACCGCCGCGGAACTTGTTCGCCCGGGCGGCCGTCTGATCTACGCTACGTGCTCGGTGCTGCCCGAGGAGGACGAGGGGCAGATGCTGGCATTTCTTGCCACCCGTGACGACTTCGCGCCGGTCGCGGCACGCGACCTCTGGCCGCGCCTCGCCGGCGAGGCCGCGCTCTTCCCGGGCGAGGGCGGCGAGGCGGCGCCGTGGTCGCTGCTTCTCACGCCGCACCGCCACGGCACCGACGGATTCTTCGTCGCAGTGCTGGAGCGTCGTCCCGCGTCATGAGCAACATCGGCTCGGCTGGCACGATCTGCATCCGCCGCGCCCGGCCGGCGGACGCCGCCGCGATCGGCGCGGTGCATGCGGAAACCTGGCGCAACACCTATGCGGGGGTGCTGCCGGACGCCTACCTCGCCGCGCTCTGCCCACGGCGCCTCGGCAGCGCCTATGGACAGGTGGTTCTGGACCGCACGCACGGCCACGCCGTCTTCGTCGCCGTCGCGTCCGGGATGGCAGGAGGAGAAGGCGGCGGGGAGCCGCCCGAGGTGATCGGCTTCGCCTCGGGCGGACGGTCGCGCCGCCCGGCATTGGCCGAGGGCGAGATCGAGACGCTCTACCTGCTCGAGGACTACCGCGAGCGCGGGGTGGGGCGGCGCCTGATGCGGGCGATGGCGGCGCATCTCAAGGCGATCGGCTGCCGATCGGCCATGCTCTGGGTGCTGCGCGACAACCCGACACGGTGGTTCTACGAACGTCTCGGCGGCCGCCTGGCGGCGCGCGAGGTGATCCGCTTCGCCGGCCTCGATGTCGAGCAGAACGCAATGGTCTGGGACTCGATCGAGTCGCTGCTGGCCGCCACTGCCCCGGCGCCGGACCGATAGGCGCGGGGCGACCGGCAACCGACCGGCCGGCCGCGGCTTGCGTCGCCGGCCCGGCTATGCTGCAAGCCGCCATGGCCCTCTCTGCCTCGATTCCTGCCCAGTCGTCGCCCGCTGCGGGCGGGCACGACCGTGTCCTGATCCTCGATTTCGGCAGTCAGGTGACGCAGCTCATCGCGCGCCGGCTGCGCGAATCGGGCGTCTATTGCGAAATCTGGCCCTTCTCCGCCGAGGAAGCCCGGATCCGCGCCTTCGCGCCGAAGGCGATCATCCTCTCCGGTGGTCCGGCGAGCGTCCATGAAGGCGAGAGCCCGCGCGCGCCAGAGGTGGTGTTCGCGATGGGCGTGCCCGTGCTCGGCATCTGCTACGGGCAGCAGGCGATGTGCGCGCAGCTCGGCGGGGAGGTGCAGCCCTCCGACCACCGAGAGTTCGGCCGCGCCTTCGTGGACGTGGTGGGCGACTGCGCGCTGACCGAGGGCATCTGGGCCAAGGGCGGGCGCGAGCAGGTCTGGATGAGCCACGGCGACCGGGTGACGCGCCTGCCGCCGGGCTTCCGCGTCGTCGGCGTCTCGGAGGGCGCGCCCTTCGCCTTCATCGCGGATGACGCGCGGCGCTTCTACGGCGTGCAGTTCCACCCGGAGGTCGTGCACACGCCGCATGGTGCGGCGCTGCTGCGCAACTTCACGCACAAGGTCGCCGGCTGCCGCGGCGACTGGACCATGGGCGCCTTCCGGGCCGAGTCCATCGCGCGCATCCGCGAGCAGGTGGGGAATGGGAGGGTCGTCTGCGGCCTCTCCGGCGGCGTGGACTCCGCGGTGGCGGCGGCGCTGATCCACGAGGCGATCGGCGACCAGCTCACCTGCATCCTCGTGGACCACGGCCTGATGCGCGCCGGCGAGGCGGAGGAGGTCGTCTCCACCTTCCGCGACCGCTTCAACATTCGGCTGGTGCACCGCGACGCCTCCGACCTGTTCCTCGGCGCCCTGCGCGGGGTCACCGATCCGGAGCAGAAGCGCAAGACCATCGGCCGGCTGTTCGTCGAGGTCTTCGAGGAGGAGCAGCACCGCATCGGCGGTGCCGACTTCCTCGCCCAGGGCACGCTCTACCCGGACGTGATCGAGAGCGTCTCCGCGACCGGCGGGCCGAGCGCGACGATCAAGTCGCACCACAATGTCGGCGGCCTGCCGGAGCGGATGCGCATGAAGCTCGTCGAGCCGCTGCGCGAGCTGTTCAAGGACGAGGTGCGCGCGCTCGGCCGTGAGCTCGGCCTGCCGGAGGCGATCGTCGGACGGCATCCCTTCCCGGGCCCTGGCCTCGCCATCCGCATCCCCGGCGAGGTGACGCGCGAGAAGGCCGAGCTGCTGCGCAAGGTGGATGCGATCTTCCTCGAGGAGATCCGCGCCGCCGGCCTCTACGACGCGATCTGGCAGGCCTTCGCCGTGCTGCTGCCGGTGCGCACCGTGGGCGTGATGGGCGATCAGCGCACCTACGACCAGGCCTGCGCGCTGCGTGCAGTGACTTCGACGGACGGGATGACGGCCGATGTCTATCCCTTCGACATGGGCTTCCTGACGCGCGTCGCGAGCCGCATCGTCAACGAGGTGCGGGGGATCAACCGCGTCACCTACGACATCACGAGCAAGCCGCCCGGCACGATCGAGTGGGAGTGAGGGGGGAGCGCAGCCGGGACAGCGGCGGCCGAACCGCTCGCATCCCGGATGGGGCCAGTGTCCAGGGTGCTCCCCTCCAAATGCCGCTTAAGTCGCGCGTTAGAACCGCGTTCCGGGATACCCGGGTTCGCGTGGGCACGCCCGAAGGGCGGTCGCCCGGAAGGAGCGGGCGGGCGGGAATGATGCGCGGCGGAGAGGCCGCGCATCCTCGGACTCAAAGGGCCTGGCGCCAGGGCTCCAGCACGAGCCGATAGCCCTCCGGGCCGCGCGCGATGTTCGCGTAGCCGGGGAAGTGCATGTGCATTCCGGCGATCAGCAGCCGGTCGGTCGCCACCATGTCGAGCACGCGCTTGCGCGTGGCGATGGCGGCGTTGGAGTCCACGTCGAATTCGATGGCCACCTCGGGGCGGGGGATCTGCACGTCCGGCACATGGACGATGTCGCCCCAGATGAACAGGGAGTCCTTGCCCGAGGCGATCATGTAGCCGCTGTGGCCCGGCGTGTGGCCCGGGATCGGCATGGCGGTGACGCCGGGGAAGACCTCACCGCCGCGGTGCAGGCGCAGCCGGTCGCGGTAGGGCGCGCCCTGCTGGCGGGCGGAGGGGAAGTAGCGGACGCGGTGCATCTCCGGCGCCTGCGCCATGCGCGTGTCGTCGTGCCAGTGCGCCCACTCGTCGGCGTGCATCACCAGCTCGGCATTCGGGAAGAAGGGCTTGCCGGTGGCCGGGTCGGTCAGGCCGTTGGAATGGTCCGGGTGCATGTGGGTGAGGATCACCGCCTCGACCTTCGCCGGGTCGAGGCCGGCGACCGCCATGTGCTCGAGCAGCTTGCCGGCGCTCGCCTGCATCGTGTTGCCGCAGCCGGTCTCGATCAGCGCGAGCCGGCCGGCGGAGTGGATGGCGTAACAATTGACGGAGGTGACGCGCGGCACCGGGCGGAAGGCCTCGGTCAGCATCCGCGCGGCCTCGTCCGGCGTGATGTTCCGCAGCACGTCGAGCGAGCCCACGAGGAAGCCGTCGCTCAGCGCGGTGACGGTGATGTCGCCCACGCGGCGGTGATAGACGCCGGGGATCTGCTTCTGCGGGACCGGGACACTCATGCGTTCCTCCATCGGGTGATGCGCCCGGCTCCTCGCGCGTCGGTGCGGCGGGCGGACGGGCAGGGCACTCGGCCGCACTATTCCCGAGGCAGCGCCTTCTGCCCAGCGGGGAGGGACGGAGGAATCAGTGCCGGCAGCCTCCCCATCGCGCGGCCGCGCGGACCCTCATGGTGCCGCCAGCACCTGGGCGCAGGCCAGAGGCATGACCGGCGGCGGCCCTGGTGGGCGCGGCGGCGGGCGGCGCGCCTCGGGCGTCAGCCACCAGTCGAGCGAGGCCGCGTCGCAGCCGTCACCCGGCGGGGGCGGAGCCTGTCTCCGGCAGGCGCTGCCGCTGCCGTCGTTCGGGCAGCCGAGGCGCACATGCATGTGCGAATCGTGCCCGCGCCAGGGCCGCACGCGGCGCAGCCAGGGCGCGCCCGCTCCGGTGCGGCAGAGCTCCCGCTTGATCGCGTGGTTCACCAGCACGCGCTCGACGCCCGGGCTCTCGGCGGCGAGGCGGATCAGCGCAGCGTGGCGAGGGGTGAAGCGGGCGGGGTCCACTCCGGTTTCGTCGGGCAGGACGAGCGAGGGGACATGGATGTTCTCCCGCGCTGCCGCCGGGACCCGCGGCTTGGACGAGAGGTCGAGCCAGATGTCCACGTCGAGCCCGAGCTGATGGCTGGCATGCCCGTAAGCCATCGGCCCGCCGCGCGGCTGGCCGAGGTCGCCGATCCAGAGGTCCGGGAAGCCCCGCGCCCGCGCCCGGCCGGCGAAGTCCTGCACGAAGGCGACCAGCCGCGGATGGCCCCAGAATCGGTTGCGGGAGGTGCGCACCACCTGCCAGCCCGGTCCTTCGAGCGGCAAGGCCACCGCACCGGCGATACAGCCGTTGGTATAGGTGCCGATGACCTGTGCCGGACCGGAGGCGGGGCGCAGCACGCGACCCCAGACCCTGCCATTGTAGGGCGGGGGGG
>JADGHI010000235.1 GCA_019689515.1 Acetobacteraceae bacterium
GATATAGATGGTATTCTTTACATACCGTTTAAGGACGACGTTTCGGATGCAAGAATATTACTCGCTAAAGAACTTAACGCGAAGGGCTACAAGATCGATGTATCGCAATTATGAAATAGATAAATCCGCATCATCCGGCGAATTTGGTGGCGCGCCAACAGAGCCTCAGCTGTGGAGTAATGTCACCAGGTGATCCGCGCACGTGGCTGTGTTGCGGTCCGCGCGATCGCCTGACCTATATGCCGCCCCAGCCCGGCCGATGAACGAGCCGGGCGTACTGGGAGGCACACATGAATCGTGGACGCTCAGGCCACCGCCCCTACGGGCGGCGAGAGGTGCTTGCGCTCGCCTCAGGAGGTCTGGGAACGGCGGTGACCGCCGCCCGCGCCGCGCCGGGCGAATGGCCGTCGCAGCCGGTGCGCTACATCAACCTCTTCCCGCCCGGCGGCGCGACCGACGTCATGTCGCGCATCTACTGCGCCAAGATGAGCGAGATCGCGGAGCAGCAATTCGTCGTCGAGAACCGCGCCGGCGCCGCCGGCACCGTCGGCCAGGCGGCGATCGCCAAGGCGCCGCCGGACGGCTACACGGTCGGCCTCGGCAGCATCGCGTCGCTCGCCATCGCGCCCTCGCTCTATCCCTCGCTCCCCTACGATCCGGCGCGTGACTTCACCTATGTCTCGGGCATCTGAAGCTGCCCAACATGCTGATCGCCAACCCGGACTTCCCGGTGCGCAGCGTGCCGGGGATGATCGAGTACCTGCGGGCCAATCCGCGGCGCTACAGCTACGGCTCGGGCGGCTCCGGCACCTCGCCCCACCTCTCGATGGAGCTGCTGAAGCAGCGGACCGGCGTGGAGATCCAGCACGTGCCCTACCGCGGCGGCGCGCCGGCGATGGTGGACCTGCTCGCCGGGCGGATCCAGGTGATGTTCGACAACATCCCGACCGCGCTCGCCGCCGCGCGCGAGGGCAAGGTACGCGCCCTCGCGGTGACGAGCGCGGAGCGCAGCCCCGCCGCGCCGGACGTCCCGGCCATGGCCGAATTCCTGCCGGGCTTCGAGATCACCTCCTGGGGCGGCCTCGTCGGTCCGCCGGGCCTGCCGGCGGGCATGGTGCAGCGGATGAACGCCTTCACCCTGCGGGCGCTTGCGGACCGGCATCTGATCGAGGTGTTCCAGCACAACGCCGCGACGACCTGGCCCACCACGCCCGCCGGGTTCGCCACCTTCCGCGCCGAGCAGGAGGCGATGTTCGCGCGGCTCATCCGCGTCGCTGGCGCGCACGTGGACTGACCGGCCCGGCCGAATGCCCCGGCTCCCGCCGGCCCGACGAGCCCGGGGCCGGCGGGACGCCGAGAAAGCACCGCCGTCCTCGCCTGGTTCCCGCCTATAGTGCCTTCCGCACCGGCGGAGACACGGCCGGGCATCAGGGAGGAACGATGATGGACGATTCGACGGGGACCGGATTCGGAGTCCGGACACCGCGGCGCGCGGCCCTGGGCATGGCCGCGGCCGGCGCTGCGGCGGCGCTCGCCGCGCCGGGCGTGGCGCGGGCCCAGGTGGCACGCGGCGCCGCAGACTGGCCGACCCAGACGGTGCGCTACATCAACGTGTACGCCCCCGGCGGCACCACCGACATCATGGGCCGCATCTGGTGCGCGAAGATGTCGGAACTGACCGGCCACCAGTTCCTCGTGGACGTGCGCGCGGGCGCGGCCGGCACGGTCGGATCCACGGCGATCGCCCGCTCTGCGCCGGACGGGCTGACGATCGGCCTCGGCTCGATCGCGCCGCTCGCCGTCGCGCCCTCGCTCTATCCGAGCCTCGCCTTCGATCCGGCGCGGGACTTCACCTACATCGGCGGGATGTTCCAGATTCCCAACCTGCTGATCGTCAACAACGACCTGCCCGCACGCAGCGTGCCGGAGCTGATCGAGCTGCTGAAGCGCAACCCGGGACGCTACGTGTTCGGCTCCGGCGGCACCGGCACGACGGTCCACCTCTCGGGCGAGATGTTCAAGCAGATGGCCGGGGTGGACATGATCCACGCGCCCTACCGGGGCGAGGCGCTGGCGATCACCGACATGATCGGCGGCCGGGTTCACATGGTTTTCGCCAACATCCCGAGCGCGATCGCGCAGGTCCGCCAGGGTGCCGCGCGCCCGCTCGCGGTCACGGGCGCGCAACGCAGTCCCGTGGCGCCGGAGGTGCCGACCATGGCGGAGTTCCTGCCGGGCTTCGACATCACCTCCTGGGGCTGCGTCATCGCCCCCGCGGGCATCCCAGCTCCGATGCTTGAGCGCATGACGGCGCTCTCTGACCGCGCGCTCGACGATCGCGAGCTGATGAGCAAGTTCCACGAGAGCGGCGCCACGCCGTGGAAGATCGCGCCCGACGCGCTCAAGGCCTACCGGGCGGAACAGGAGGCGCTGTTCGCCCGGGTGATCCGCACCGCCGGAGTGCGAATGGAATAGGCACGCGGAGGGCAGGGCATGTCCCCGCCCCTCCCCGCCTCACACCGGTCGCTCGCCCTTGATGGTCACGCGGTTGCCGTAGCGCGTGTGCGGCCAGTAGTCCCACATGGCGCGGTGCTGGGTGCAGCGGTTGTCCCAGAAGGCGATGGAGTTGGCGCGCCAGCGGAAGCGGCACTGGAACAGCGGGTGCTCCGCCAGGTCGAAGAGGTAGCGCAGGATGGCATCGCTCTCGTCGCGCGGGATGCCGTTGATCCGCACGGTGAAGCCGCGGTTGACGTAGAGTGCCTTCTTGCCGGTGACGGGATGGGTGCGGATCACCGGGTGTTCCGCGCGCGGATAGGTCGGCTTGTCGGCCACGCCCTGGTCGGCATAGAGGCCGCGATAGACATGCTCGCCGTCATGGACCGCAGTCAGGCCCTCCAGATAGGTCTTCATGCGGTCCGACAGCGCCTCGTAGGCGGCGTACATGCTGGCGAACAGCGTGTCGCCGCCGGAGGGCGGGACCTGCTTCAGGTACAGGATCGAGCCCATCGGCGGCTCGGGATCGCAGGAGACGTCGCTGTGCCAGCCCTCGCCGTTGGCGCGCGAGGAATTCTTCTCGGTCTTGATGATCATGAGCTCGGGATGGCCCGGCTCGTGCGGCGCGGCGGGGTGGATGTGCAGCTCGCCGAACTGGCGCCCGAAGGCGAGGTGCTGCTCCGGCGTCAGGTGCTGGTCGCGGAAGAAGATCACGAGGTTCTCGGCGAGCGCGCGATGGATCTCGTCCATCTGCCGGTTGCTCGGGTTCGCGAGGTCCACGCCGCCGATCTCGGCGCCGATGATCGGGGTGAGCTTCTCGACCGTGATGGTTTCGTAGGGCGTGCCTTCCGGTGCGAGGTGCTTGTAGCGGGGCCCGGCATTGCCGCGCATCGTGGAGCTAGCGGCGGACATGCGTTTCTCCCTCTTTCCGTGGTCAGTCGAGCCGGATGCCGGCACGGCGGATGATGCGGCCCCAGCTCTCGATCTCCGCCGCGGTGAATGCGGCGAATTCGGCAGGTGTGGAAGGAGGTTCGCGCAAACCGCCCAGGGCGTCGAGTCGCGCGCGCACCTCGGGGCTCCCCGTGGCGGTCACGATGTCGGCGTGGATCTTCGCCACGATCTCAGGCGGCGTGCCGGCCGGCGCGTAGATGCCGGACCAGGTGGTGAACAGGTAGTCCGGCATGCCGGCCTCGGCACTGGTTGGGACGCCGGGCAGCGCGGGGTGGCGCTCGGCCTGCGTCAGCGCCAGCGCATCCACCGCGCCGCGGTCGATCAGCGGCTTGGCTCCCACCACGTCCACCGTCATGAAGGAGATGCGGCCATTGAGCAGGTCCGGGAAGCCCGCCTGGTTGCCGCGATAGCCGACATGCACGGCGTCGAAGCCCGCCAGCATCCGAAGGAGCTCGGTCGCCACCCGCGACGGCACGCTGCCCCAGCCGCAATTGTGCCGCCCCGGCTCGCGCCTCAGCCGCGCGACGAAGGCGTCGAGCGTCGGCGTGCCGAGTCCCTTGTGCGCCATCACCACGAAGGCAGCGTTGAGGTAGCGGGTGACGGCGGCGAAGTCGCGGATGGGGTCGTAGGGCAGGCGCTCGTAGAGCGACGGGTTGGCCGCATGGGTCATCGCCGAGGTGGCGAGCAGGGTCAGCCCGTCCGGGCGGGCGCGCGCGACCATCTCGCAGGCGAGGACGCCGTTGGCGCCCCCGCGATTGTCCACCACCACCGGCTTGCCCCAGCGCCGCGCCAGGCTCTCGCTCATGGCCCGCACGGTGATGTCCACCGAGCTCCCCGCCGGGAGCGAGGTGCCGATCGTCACCCGGTCCTCGGGCCAGGAAGCGGCCGCGCCGCCCTGGGCCCGGGCGATGCGCGGGGCGGGTAGCGCCGCGAGCCCGGCCACCGCCCCCACAAGCAGGGCGCGGCGGCGGGACCGGGTCCGCATCGCTCCCTCCTCCTACTCCGCCGCTTCGGCGAGCGACGCGGGCGAGGCGACGCCCCGCCGTGCTGAAAGCACCGCGAGCAGCGCCTGTGCCGCCGCCGCCTGGCAGGGCTCGATCACCGGCACGCCCGCCGCGTCCTCCGCCGCCGCGAGGTGGCCGGCCATGCCGGCGCAGCCGAGCACCACGACCTCCGCCCCCATCGCCACCAGCTCGCGGGCCGCGGCCTGCAGCCTCTCGCGTGGCGCGACCGGGTCGGTCAGCGTCTCCATATCCAAATTGAGCGGCACCGAGCCGACGCAGCGCTGCTCCACGCCCATCGCCTGCAGCACGCGGCGCTGGCGGGGGCGCGATGTCTCGAGGAAGGCGACGATGCCGAACCGCTCGCCGCGGGCCAGCGCCGCGCCCACGGCGCTGCGCATCAGGCCGAGGACGGGCCGGTCGGTGACCATCCGCACCGCCTCCAGCCCGGGGTCGGAGACGCAACCGATGACGTAGCAATCGGCCGGCTCGCGCGCGACGAAGCTGCAGAGCGGCTCGGCCACGGCGTACCAGTCGCGCCAGGTGGCGATCGCCGGCGGCCCCTCGGGCAGGCTCGTCACCTCGATGCGCGGCAGGCCGGGGGTGGCGAATCGGGCCATGGCCGCGGCGATTCCCGCGGTGCAGGACGCCGAGGAATTCGGGTTCACGACCAGGATGCGTTCGGCACTCATAGGCAGGAGCATGCCCACGGCCGCGACGCGACGGCAACCCGCTGGCGCAAAGATGAGGGTTGGATTCCGCCGTCCCGGCGCCTAGATTGTGCGCCGCACAAGAAGCCGGCGCACGCATGGCGTGGAGGCCCGCCCGACCCGGCGGCGTCCCCCTGTTCATCAACCTTGCCGTGCCGGAGGGACAGGAAGCCAACAGTCATGCGCTGGGAACCGAATCGCACCGCGCCCGCAACGCCGCCGCATATGCCTCCCTCGTTCCTGCTCGCGTTGCAGCGCGGCGCTTCCGGCCGCTGCCCGGCCTGCGGCGAGGGCCAGCTCTTCTCGGGCTATCTGCGCCTCGCGCCCGAATGCACCGGGTGCGGAGCCCCGCTCGCCGCGGTGCGGGCGGACGATGCCCCGCCCTATTTCACCATCTTCCTCACCGGGCACCTGCTGCTACCCTTCGTGTTCTGGGTCGAGCAGGCCTGGGAACCGCCGATGTGGCTGCACATGGTGGTCTGGCTGCCGCTCTTTGCGGTGATCTGCACCCTCATGCTGCGGCCCGTGAAAGGTGCGGTGGCCGGCTGGATGATGCGCCTCGGCATCACCGGCACGGAGCACCAGGAAGCGCCGATGATCGCGCCTGTCGCCGCCGCGCCGCCGCGGGCGCTCGCGACCGGTGCCGCCGGCGGCGGCGTGCAGGACAGGGCGGATGCCTGACCGACGCCTGGCGGTGGCGCGGTCGGCCTCGCTCGCCGTGGGGGCGACGGCTGCCGTGCCGGCGCGCGACCTGATCCGCATCGAACTGCCCGAGGCCGGCACTCCGCCCAGCGCCTATGCCGCGGCCGATCGCCGCCAGGCGATCGAGGACCTGCTCTCCGGCAACCGCTTCGTGCCCTCCGGCGTGCCCCGCCCCGGGCCCTTCGCGCTGCGCCTCTGGCTGCGCGAGGGGCGGCTGGTGCTCGACATCCGCGACGGCCAGGACGGACAGCCGCTGCGGGCCATCGCGCTTGCGCTCGGCCCGTTCCGCCGCCTCATCAAGGACTACCAGATGGTGGTCGAAAGCCATGAGCGCGCGGTGGCCGAGCATCAGGGCGAGGCGCGCATCCAGGCCATCGACATGGGCCGCCGGGGGTTACACAACGAGGGCGCCGAACTTCTCGCCGAACGGCTGAAGGGCCGGGTGGCGGTGGATTTCGAGACGGCGCGGCGCCTCTTCACGCTGGTCTGCGCGCTCCACAGGCGGATCTGACCGGCCCGCCCGCCTCCGCCTCAGCCCCTCCC
>JADGHI010000236.1 GCA_019689515.1 Acetobacteraceae bacterium
CGAGTGTCTCCTGGGCTCGCAGATCTTCATAAGACACAGGGGGGGCGAGGCCGCCAGCCGGTGCCGTGCCAGTGGAAGGTGGCGGAGGTGCAGCGCGGCCGACCGCCCGCAGGGGGCAGGGGCGCCTTCCGCTCGCCTTCCGCTGGGCGTGTCCGATCCGTTACAGGCACCGCGACGTGGCCCGGGTCATTGGGGACATATGATCCGAGGCCGATCCGACCCATTCGTGCTGGCCGGGGGTTGCCTCGCCCATATGTGGTGGCGCCGGCGGGCTCATGCCGCTGAGCCGAGATACTGACCCAGCGGGCGAAACTACGCACCACCGAGTTGGGCTGAATGACGCAGGATTCCCGCCGCTCGGACGTGGGTCAGGACATCCGCTCGGCGGTATCAATCGCGCGCGGCGACGATGGCCCTCTCCGGGTGAATGAAGCCGTAGCTCGGGAAGACGGTGCGGCCGTAGTCGTTCACGCGCGGGTACCAGACCCGCACCAGCGACCAGTCCCCGCCCGGCGAGACATCCATCACCGGCTGGTCGCGCGCGACCCGGCCGCGCGGGGCGGCACCGCCCGGCGCCCCGTGGGCGGGGGCCCCCCCCCGCTCGCGCGCCGAGACGACGCGCGAGACCACCGCGAGGTGCCCCTGTGGCAGGCGCGATGTCCGGGCCAGCACCAGCACGCTCCCCGGACGCGGCGTGCGGGACCGGTGGTAGCGCCCCTCCGCCGCCCCCCACCACTGCCAGGCATCGCCAGTGAGGTGGATGCCCGAACGCGAGCGGGCGTAGGGCACGCAGGAAAGATAGCGCCCCCCGGCGGCCTCATAGCCGGGCACGCCGCGCGGCCCCGTGCCGCGCGTCGAGCCACAGGCGACAAGCGACAGCAGCGCCGCGGCCAACGCGACGCCGCGAAGCCAGGCATGCATCCCCTGTCCTCCCCTGGCCGGGGAGAATAGCGCATTCCATTGCGCAGAGGCAGCGTTCGCGCCGTGCCGTGGATGTGGGCCACGCGCCCGCCCTGCCTTCGCCGGCGATGCGCCCGCTGCCGCGCGGCGCACCCCGGCCGGCGCAAGGCGGGCGGCGCGCATCGCCACCCCGAGGCATGGCGCGTCGCGCCGCATCGTGGCAGCGTTACGAAATGCCATCCTTCGCAACCGGGATTCGACAGGTGGCTGCAGCCTCGATCCGCCTTCGCTCAGCCCTCGCCGCGGCCGTTCTCCTCGCCGCGCCGCTTTCGCTCTTCCCGCCGCCCCTCGTCGGCGCGGCGCTCGCGCAGCCGCAGGCCATGCCACAGCCGGCATTCGCCTGCCCCGACCGCCTCACTCCCTCCGGCCCCGGCGATCCACGCTTCGAGCAGGTCGGCCCGCCGCCCGCCACGGTCCTCCCGCTCCGCGGCGCGCGGATGTTCGACGGCCCGCCGGGCGAGGAACAGCAGCCCGAGCCGATGGAGGTGCAGCCGAAGCGCCTTGAGGTGGGCGACGGCCGCAGCAATCTGCGCGGCTGGCCGGTGGCGCTGCACGGCAGCGGGTTGCTGCTGGTTTGCCTCTACGCCCGCACGGACACCTATCTGCGCGCGATGGTGCCGCGCGAGCTGGACCATTGCGAGATCGCATCGCGCCAGAGGGGCGTCGTGGCGGTCACCTGCCGATAGGCGCACTGCCGCCGAAACCCGCCAGGCCGGAGTTCGCTCTCGGCACACCGGCCGGCCGCCGCTGCTCACGGACCTGTCCCAGACCACCCGCCGCGCGGCCCGGATCGGAGCCCCGGCACGGAGGCGCCGCCCGCGGTCGCCTTCCGTCGCCGGGCCGGAAGCCCGATCCGGAAAAAGACCACCCGCTCGGTCTCCTCGAAGCCGAGTGCCGCGTGCATGCGCCGGGAGGCCAGGTTGCGCAGATCGGCGTTGGAGGCGAGCTCGGAACAGCCCAGGTCCACGGCCCAGGCCCTGACGGCGCCGACCAGCCGCCGGGCGACGCCGCGTCTCCGCCACGCCGGCCGCACATGGAGGCCCTCGAGGAACGCGACCGGAGAAGTCGTGCAGCCGTTCACGTAATCCCGGCGCAGCGTGGCCTCGGCGAAGCCGATGGCCGCCGCATCGGCGTCGGCCCGGGCGAGGAAGGCCACCGCGTCGCCGGCGCGGGCAAGGAGCGATGCGGCCTCCCGGCGATGCTCCCGCAGCGTCGCATGCGGCCAGAGCGCCCGCCGCAGTGCCACCCAGTCGCCCAACGCCTCGCTGCCGCAGCGCTCGATGCGCATCCGTCGCCTGCCTGCCGCTTCCCGCCGGATGCCGGAGGGTGTGCCGTTCGCCCCCTACTCGGGCCGGCGTGGCGCGTCCTCCCCCAGCAGCTCCCGGAACACCGCCTCGTTGTGCTGCCCCGCCGCGGGGCCGGGCCAGCGCACCATCTCGCGCGGCGGCACGCCCTGGAAGCGGAAGGGCGGCGCGGGGTGCAGCACCGTGCCGAGCAGCGGGTCCTCCACCTCCATCACCAGGTCCCGCGCGCGGAAGTGCGGGTCCTCCGCGCAGTCGCGGATGTCGTAGAGGCGCGAGCAGGGCACCTCGGCGCGCTGCAGGATCGCCTCGGCCTCCGCCGCCGTGCGCCCGCGCGTCCACTCCGCGATCGCGGCGTCGAGTTCGGCGACGTTCGCGCAGCGGTCGGCGTTGGTGGCGAAGCGCGGGTCATCGGCCAGCTCCGGCCGGCCGATCGCGGCCATCAGCCGGCGGAAGATCAGGTCGGAATTGCCGGCGACGCAAAGCCACTTGCCGTCGGCGCAAGGGTAGGTGTTGGTCGGCGCCGCCGTCGGGATCGCCGCGCCGGCCGGCTGCCGCACCCAGCCGAACAGGCCATATTCCGGCAGCATCCCCTCCATCAGGCTGAACACGGAGGAGACGAGGTCCACGTCGATCACCGTTCCCTTTCCGTTGGGATCGCGGTCGCGCCCCCAGCAGGCGGAGACGACCGCCATCGCCGCGTACATCCCCGCCAGGTCGTCGCTGATCGAGATGCCGCAGCGCGGCGGCGGCAGGTCGGTCTGCCCCGGATGGGCGGTGAGGTGCCGGAGGCCCCCCATCGCCTCGCCGATCGCGCCGAAGGCCGGCCGGTCGCGATAGGGCCCGTCCTGCCCGTAGCCGGAGACGCGCGCGATGACGAGCCGCGGATTCACCTCGTGCAGCCGTTCCGGCCCGAGGCCGAGGCGTTCCAACTGCCCGGGGCGGAAATTCTCCACCAGCGCGTCGGCCCAGGCGGCGAGCTTCAGCGCCTTCTCCTTCCCCTCTGCGCTCTTCAGGTCGAGCGTGACGGAGTGCTTGTTCCGCCCGTGCACGCTGAACCAGACGGAATGCCCGTTGTGCTTCGAGCCCCAGCCGCGATGCGGATCGCCCTCCGGCGGCTCGACCTTGACCACCGTCGCGCCGAGATCGGCGAGGAGGCGGGTGGCGAAGGGCGCGGCGATGTAGTGGCCGAGCTCCAGCACCTTCAGGCCCTTGAGCGGTAGCATGGCGTTCCTTTCTCGCGGCGGGCGGGCGGCGGGAGGCGCGGCGACGGATAGCCGCGCGCCTCCCTGCCGCAAAGCTGCCACCAGGAAACCCCGCCGCAACACCTTTGCGCCATCCTGTCGCCGTGGGTCGCTTCGACCATGCACAGTGTCTCTCCCAGGGCGTCACGCCCGCCCGAGGGGCGCGAGGACGGCCGAAGCGGGCAGGGGCGTCGCCTCCGCGTCGGTCTGGTCCCGATCGGCTCCGAGGTCGGCACGGGACGCCAGACTTGGGGGCGGAGCCGCCCGGTTCCGCCCCCGCTCCTTTTGCGCCACCATGTGCCCCGTTTCCGCACCGGAGAGACGGGTATGAGCAGCAGCGAAGACGAAGCACGCGAGGCCGAATCCCTCGCGCGTGCGGCCGGTTTGACCAAGGCCTGGGCCAAGCATCGCGCCGCGGTCCTCGAGGCCATCGCTGCGGCGCGCAAGTTCCGCGACGGGTTCGTTCGCCCCGCCGATCCCGCGGCCGAGCCGATGCCGTCCTACCGCGTGCCCGGCACGCAGGAGGGCGCACGATGAGCGCCGCCGCCCCTTCCGGCCTGCACGAGCTGACGCTGACCGAGGCGGCGGCGCTGGTCCGCGACAAGCGCCTCTCGCCGGTGGAGTACCTGCGCGCGCTGCGCGCCCGCGCGGCGGCGCTGGAGCCGAAGCTGAATGCCTTCATCCGCCCGCTCTGGGACGAGGCGGAGGCCGCGGCGCGCGAGGCCGAGGCCGAGATCGCCCGCTCCGGCCCGCGCTCGCCCCTGCACGGCCTGCCGGTCGGGCTCAAGGACATCATCGACCTCGCCGGCCACCCGACCACCTGCCACTCGAAGATCCTGCTCGACAACGTCAAGCAGGAGGACGCCGCCGTCGTGGCGCGGCTGCGCGCGGCGGGCGCAGTGTTCCCGGGTAAGCTGGCGACGCATGAGTTCGCGATCGGCGGGCCGACCTTCGAACTGCCCTTCCCGCCGGCGCGCAACCCGTGGAACCCGGCGCACCATCCGGGCGGCTCCTCCTCCGGCTCCGGCGCGGCGGTGGCGGCGCGGATGCTGCCGGCGGCGCTCGGCACCGACACAGGCGGGAGCGTGCGCAACCCCGCGACGCAGTGCGGCATCGTCGGGATGAAGCCGACCTACGGGCTTGTGTCGCGCCGCGGGGTGTTCCCGCTTTCCTTCACGCTGGACCACGTCGGGCCGATGACGCGGACGGTGGCGGACAACGCGCTGCTGCTGAACGCGATGGCCGGGTACGACCCGCTCGACCCGGGCAGCGTGGAGCGGCCGGCGGAGGACTACACGCGCGACCTTGGCGGCGGCCTCAAGGGCCTGCGCATCGGCTTCGTCCGCCACTTCCACGAGACCGACACGCCGGCGACGCCCGAGGTCGCGGCCGCGCTCGAGGAGGCGGCGCGGCTGCTCGCGCGCGAGGGTGCCGTGGTGCGCGACATCACCCTGCCGAAGCTCGGCGAGTTCGCGGCGGTGAACCGTGTGATCCTCACCAGCGAAGCGGCGGCGGTGCACGAGCCCTGGCTGCGCGAGCGCCCGGGCGACTATGCGCCCCTCACGCTGCGCCGCCTGCTGCCGGGCATGTTCGTCGGCGGCGTGGACTACGTGCAGGCGCAGCGCCGGCGGCGCGAGCTGGTGGCGGCGGTGGAGGCGGCCTTCCGCGAGGTGGACCTGCTGCTCTGCGCCTCCTCCATGGACCCGGCGAGCCGGATCGACGACGAGGCGGAGACCGAGCGGACCTATCCGCGCCAGGCCCGCACGCCGTTCAACGTGACGGGCCACCCGGCGATCTCGGTGATGTGCGGCCTCTCGGCCGGCGGCCTTCCGATCGGGATGCAGCTCGTCGGGCCGAGCTGGTCGGAGGCGCTGCTCTACCGCGCGGCGGCCGGGTACGAGCGCGCGGCGGGGTGGGTGGAGAAGCGTCCGGCCCTCTGAGTGCAGGGCCCCGGCCGGCGGCATTCGCGCCGCTGGCTGGGGCCCAACGATCGCGCAGCGGAGGTGACGACCGACGAGGCGCGCCAGTATACGCATCAAGCGCGAGTTCACCGGCCACTGTGTGGTGCGGCATGGCGCGGGCGAATACGTGCGCGGCGCCGTCCACACGAACACGATTGAGGGCTACTACAGCTTCGGGCGGGGCATGAGGAGCGTGTGCCAGCACGACGGCGAACGCCACCTGCACCGCTACGTCGCGGAGGCCGATTTCCGGCACAACAACCGGATCGTCTGCGAAGTGGGCGACACGCAACGCGCGGCCAGCGCGCTGCGCGGGATCGTCGGCAAGCGGTTGGCGTACCGGGGCGCTGATCGCTCGTTCACGGGAAAAGGGCGAGTCAGATCAGTATCTTAGCAAGTCCTTGATTCTACTCAAAGAATCGGATAAGCTTGCAATGGCGAGCAACGCCGGGGCGCCCTTGTCGCGGTGACGTGGCAGTCGGCCGGATGCCTACTCAGGGAGCAGGCTAGGACACCGCCGATGGAAGGAGGGTCCGGGGGCTCGCCGCTATTATGCGTTCCAGTAGAACTCGATAATGTCGCGTTGGTCCGATGGAAGCCGCGACGGGATCCAGGTCGGCATTACTTTCAGGCCATACCCGTAGCGCCCTCCTCGGGAAGTCGGCCGAGGGCACACGCGAGGCCGCAGCAGCTTTGCGAATTGTGGCCTAACGATTCCTGCCGGCGTTCGCTCGACGGCTTGGTAGAATGCGCTCGACACCGCGTCTGCGAGTTGTAGGCCGGCGCGCATGCGATTCGGATGAACAAACATTTGATCAAAATCTACCACAGACCAAGCTAAATCGAACATGTCTAGGTAGAGCATTCCCATCCGACTCTGGTCGGATAGGTATCTGTAATATAGCTTTATGT
>JADGHI010000237.1 GCA_019689515.1 Acetobacteraceae bacterium
TCCGTGGCCATGCGGGCGCGCAGGACTGGCGCTTCACGCGCTACTATGCGGGCTGCCTGTTGACCCTGGTGCAGGCGCCGCCGGCGGCGGTGGCGCGGGGCGTGCGGCGCGAGCCCTGCGGCGGGGGGTGAGGCGGCCGGTGGCGGCGCGCTGGCCGGGGCTCTCCCGCCGCCGCTCTACCCGCCCCCCGGCGGCCCGCGCTGCGGCTCGGTCTCGAAGAAGCGGGGGTCGTTGAACTCGAAGATCCGGGGGGCGATGCGCACGCCGGTCTCGATGCGCGACAGGCTCACTCGCGTCACATGGCCCTGCGCGTCCACGACGGCCCACTGGCGCAGCTCGACCGGATCGTCCTGGAACACGAGGGTCAGCCGGCCTTCCGCCGGGGCGGCGGTGCGGTAGAGCGTCACCCGGAGGAAGCCGCCGCCGCGCTCGACGCGGGTGACGGTGATGTCGCCCGAGAGGCGCAGGTTCTCGCGCAGCAGGAAGGCGAGCGGGGTCTGCGAGACCGGCACGGTGGAGGGCTGGCGCAACTCGCGGTCATAGAGCAGGAACTGGCCGTGGCTCGCCACCAGCAGCAGCGGCTCGGGCGGGTCGTACTCGAAGCGCATCCGGCCCGGGCGCCAGATCCAGGCCGTGCCCTCGGCCGTGGCGCCGTTCTGCGCGATCTGCAGGAAGCGCGCGCGCAGCGTGGTGAGGCGGTTCAGATAGGCCTCGACGCGTGCGATGTCGGCGCGGTCGCGCTCCGAGAGCGGCGCGGCCTGGGATTGGGCCTGGGCCGCGACGGGCGAGGGGAGGGACACTGCGGCGGCGGGGAGGACCGCGCCGGCCAGGACGGCACGGCGGGAGAGGGCGCGGGACTTGCTCGTCATCCACCCGGATGTGGCGCGGCGGCGCGCGCGGGGGAAGGCCCTGGCGGACACGTCCCCGATCCGGCGCCGCCGGCCCGCTGGCCGACGCCTCAGCGCCCGGCGGTGCGGGCCGCGGCCGACGCCCTGCCGGCGGGTAGCGCAGCGCGCATCGAGCGATACCCGGATGGCGGCTGGAACCGGGCCGGGTCCTGCGGTCCGTAGGCGACGGCGATCGCCTCGAGCGAGCCGTCATCCCCCGTGCCGGTCGCCCCCGCGCCGCTCGCGCGCAGCAGCACGCCGTCGGCGGTGATGCAGGCGCGGCCGGACTGCTGGTGGTCCTCGTAGCGCCAGACCGTGCAGGGTACGCCAGCGATGCGGTCGTCCCCTTCGCGCGCGAGGCGCACGCCTGGCGGCAGCTCGCCGAGGCGCGGCAGGCCGTCGCCGCCGGGCGAGAGCTCCACCACCAGGCGCTGGTGGTCCATCACCATGAAGACGCGCTGGGCGCGGCGGTCCACCAGCATCACCCCGCCCAGCTCAGGCGGCAGGTCGAGCCGCAGCCTGCCCTCCGCGGCCAGCCAGGCGATGCGCATCTCCTGCGCGCCGGTGCCGCCCGGGCCTGCGAGACGGTAGGTCACGGCGACATCGCGGGCCGGCACCAGGAGCGGTGCGGCGCTTCCCTCCGCCAGGGCGGGGGGCGTTGCCGCGCCGGCGAGGAGCGGCAGCGCCAGGGCCGCGGCGGCGAGCTTCTGCAGGGGGCGGAGGAAGAATGAACCCTGCACCATGCGGATTCCCGTGGTTGCGGTGTCCGGGGCGGAGGCGCGCCGCTTGGGCCGCCGTGAGAGGCGGACGCCGATCAGCAGGCGTCGGAGCAGGCCCGGCGTTGCCTCAGCGTGGCTGGTACGGGGGGACATTCGTCGGCCACGCCGCGGCGGCGGAGGAGGAGGAAGAGGAACTACCGGTCGAGACCGCCCCGTAGGTGCCCGCCGGTGGCGTGCGCCGCACCGTGCCGAACGGCGCGGCGCCAAGGGGCGGCGCGCTCGCAATGGGAGGAGGCGAGCCGGGGAAGGCCATCGGGCCGGGAAGGCCGGCGACGGACGACGACACGTTTCCGGGCAGGTTGCCGCCGGGCATGTCGGGCACCATGGACAGCACGGTGAAATCGGCCGGCGGGCGGAACCGGGCCGGGTCCTGCGGCCCGTAGGCGACCGCGCTGGCCTCCATCGACTCCTCGGGCCCGTCGGCGCTCTGCACCCGCAGCACCACGCCGTCCTCGGTGATGCAGGTGCGGCCGGTGCGCCCGCCTTCCTGATAGGCCCAGACGGTGCAGGGCGTGTCGGCGACGCGGTCCTCGCCCTCGCGCGTCAGCCGCGCGCCGGCGGGGAGCTGGCCCATGCGCCGCGTGTTCTGGGCGAAGGGGATCTCCATGGCCATGCGCTGCTCGTCCATGACCATGAAGGCGCGCTGCTCGCGCTGGTCGATCACCATGTAGCCCTGGCCCGGCATGTCGAGCCGCATGCGCTGCTCGGCGGCGAGCCAGGAGAGGTGCATCTCCTGCGCCGGCCCGGCCACGGCGGCGCCGAGGCGGTAGGTGACGGCGACGTCGCGGGCCGGCGAGGTGAGGGGGCGGTCCTGCGTGGCGGCCGCGGGCGGGGTCAACCCGATGAGCAGGGCGAAGGCGACCGCCACGGCAATGCCGCCGCCAGCCGGAACGGACGAATGATGGCGCATGGGCACGGCCCCCCGGACCATGGACCGAGCCACGATTCCGCAACATTCGGGTTGCGGTCAAGGGATGAAAGACAACCGTCGCGGCGCCTGCCCATCCGGCAGGCGCGCCGATCGGCCGGCCTCCCATCCGGCCTCCCGTGGGCCGCGTCAGTCGCGGACGACCTGCCAGCCCTGCGGGATGCCGAACAGCGCCGGGTCCTGCGGCGCGTAGGTCACCTGCACCGCCTCGGCGCGCTCTCCCTCCTCCTCGGTGCGGAGCATGACCCCGTCCTCGGTGAGGCACATGGTCACCGGCGGGGCACCCGGCATGGCCGGGGTGATGCGCCAGAGGGTGCAGGCATGGCCGGCGATGCGCTCGGTCCCGAGGCGGGCGAAGCGCGTGCCGGGCTCGGGCTGGCGGAAGGTGCGGATCTCCGGCTCGGAGAGGAGATGGATGCGGGCGGTGCGCTGATCCTCGAGCAGCATGATCATGCGGCGGTTGCGGATGTCGGCGATCACCGGGCCAGGCGGGCCGAAGCCGGAGAAGTCGGTGCGGATCGCCTCCGCCGCCGCCGAGTAGGTGATGCGCATCTCGCCCTGCCCGAGGCCGGTGACGCGGTAGGTGACGGAGACGTCACGGGTCGGCTGGAGGTTGGCCGGGCGGTCCTCCGACGCCGGCTGCGCGCAGGCGGGGCCAATGGCGAGGAGCGCGACGATGGCGGCGGCGAGGATCGGGCGGCGGCGCATGCGGGCGGGCTTTCGCGGCTCGGGTGGCGATGGTGGCGGGCGGGCGCCTTGCGGAGTCGGCCCACGGCTTGGACGACGATTCAGGCAGCCTGGCAAGAGCCCGGCTGACCGCCGATCCGATTGGCGCGCCCCGTGGCCGGCGGGCCGGCGCGGCGGGGTTGGCCGCCCGCCCCGCCGGGGCCTGCCTCAGCCCGCCGACAACGCGTATCGCGCGGCGCTGGCGCCCGAGAGCCGCCCGAACACCG
This sequence comes from Acetobacteraceae bacterium, assembly GCA_019689515.1. Taxonomy (GTDB): domain Bacteria; phylum Pseudomonadota; class Alphaproteobacteria; order Acetobacterales; family Acetobacteraceae; genus Caldovatus. The sequence goes on from JADGHI010000237.1 coordinate 3,548, forward strand.
CGCCGGACATCAGGCCCGCGCCGCCGAGGTAGTTCTGGTAAAAGATCCCGCCCACCAGCTCCCCGGCCGCGTAGAGGCCCGGGATGGAGCGGTCGGTCACGTCCTGCACCTCGCCCTGCGTGTTGATGCGCAGGCCCCCGAAGGTGAAGGTGATGCCGCAGGTGACGACGAAGCCGGTGAAGGGCGGCTCGTCGATCGGCAGCGCCCAGTTGGACTTGGGCGGCGTGATGCCCTTCGTGCACTTGCCGTCGAGGATCGCCGGGTTGTAGTCGCCGGGCTGGCAGGCGGCGTTGAACTCGCGCACCGTGCGCACGAGCCCTTCGGGGTTGATGTCGAGGGCGCGGGCCAGCTCCTCGATCGTGTTCGCGGTGGCCTTGGTCACCTGCTTGATGCGGTACTCGTCGCGCACCATGCCGATGGTCTTGGCGTCGAAGATCTGCACGGCCGTGCGCTGCGGCTGCTTCATCACCTCGCGGCCGTACTTCGCGTAGGTGTGGTTGCGGTAGTCCGCACCCTCGTCCACGAAGCGCTCGCCGTTCAGGTTGACGATGATGCCGATCGGGTAGGAGTGCTTCTGGAAGTTGTCGAGCACCTGGCGGTCGCCGTAGGGCGGGGCGCTGATGTCCCACTGCACGGCATGGCAGGTGGACCAGCCGCCATAGGGCTGCGCGCCGACCTCGAGCGCGGCGCGGATGCCGTCGCCGGTGTTGTGGCGCGTGCCGCGCACGCGGCAGAGCTCCCAGCCCGGGCCGAGGTAGCGCACCCGCATCTCCGGGTTGGACTCGAACCCGCCGCAGGCGAGGACGACGGCCTTGGCGTAGATGTCCTCGTAGCCCTCCGGGCCGAAGACCTGCACGCCGATGACCCGGCCCTTGCGGTCCTGCAGCAGCTTGCGCAGGCCGGTCTCGTAGCGGATCTCGATGCCGTGGCGCTCGGCGGCCTTGATCAGGAAGTCCACGAGGCCCCAGCCGCCGCCGACCGCCTCGATGTTCACGCCGCCGTAGAAGTGGTGGATGCCGTTCACGACGTAGGACTGGCGGCCGAACATCGGAATGAAGCGCACGCCGCCCCTGGTGCGCATCCAGACGATCGTCTCACGCGAGCGGCGGATCAGGATGTTGGCGAGTTCCTCCGTGGTCAGCCCCTCGGTGACCCGGATCAGGTCCTCCATGTAGCGGTCCACGGACTGCGGCGGGATGTAGATCTGCTTCGCCTCGGCTTCCGAGAGGTCCACGAGGACGTCGCGGCGGAGGTCGTCCAGCCCGTCATGGACGAAACGGAAGCCGCCGGCGGTGAAGGTGGAATTGCCGCCGCGCTCCTCGACCGAGGCCTTCTCCAGCACCAGCACCCGGGCGCCCTGCTCCTGCGCCGAGAGGGCGGCGCAGAGCGCGGCGTTGCCGGCCCCGACCACGATCACGTCATACGCTGCCGCCGTGGCGTCTCCGGCCATGCCGTTCCTCCGCGTCCTTTGCTTGTTCGCGCAGACCCTAGGCACCGAGATAAATTCGTGTCAACGCGGGGCGTCGGCCCCGCACCGCGGAGGGAGGTCGCCCGCCATGCCGAACCAGCGCTTCATCCCCGCCGTCTTCATGCGCGGTGGCACGTCCAAGGGGGTCTTCTTTCACGCGCGCGACCTGCCGGCCGACCGCGCGGAGCAGGAGCGCATCTTCCTCGGCGTGCTCGGCAGCCCCGATCCCTACGGGCGGCAGCTCGACGGCATGGGGGGCGGGATCTCCTCGCTGTCCAAGGCCGTGATCATCGGGCCGCCGACGCATCCGGAGGCCGATCTTGACTACACCTTCGCCCAGGTCGCGGTGGACCGGCCGGCGGTGGACTGGGCGGGGAACTGCGGCAATCTCTCCTCTGCCGTCGGACCCTTCGCGGTGGACGAGGGGCTCGTTGCCGCGCCGCGGGAGGGTGAGGCGCTGGTGCGCATCCACCAGACCAACACGCGCAAGCTGATCCACGCCCGTTTCCCGGTGCGCGACGGCAAGGCCGAGGTGCGCGGGGACTACGCCATCGCCGGCGTGCCCGGCACCGGGGCGCGGGTGCGGCTCGACTTTCTCTCGCCCGGCGGGACGGCGAGCGGGGCGCTGCTCCCCACGGGGCGCGTGCTCGACACGCTGACCTTGCCGGAGGAGGGGCGGAGCTACCGCGCCTCGCTGGTGGATGCGAGCACGCCGGTGGTGTTCGTGGAGGCGGAGGCGCTGGGCCTGACCGGCACCGAGTCGCCCGATGAGATCGAGGCACGGCCCGGGGTGATGGCCCGGCTCGACAGGCTGCGCCGGGTGGGCGCGGTGGCGATGGGCCTGGCGGCGTCGCCGGAGAAGGCGGGACTCGGGGTGCCGAAGGTGGCGATGGTGGCCGCGTCCGCGGCCTACCGCACCATTGGCGGAGAGACGATCGAGGCGGAAGCGCACGATATCGCGGTGCGCGCGGTCTCGATGGAGCGGCTGCACCGCGCGGTGCCGCTGACCGCGGCGCTCTGCCTCGGCGTCGCCTGTCGGATCGAGGGGACGCTGCCGAACCTGCTCGCCCGTCGCGGCGACGTCGGGGCGGCAGCGGACGAGGTGCGGATCGGCAATCCCTCCGGCGTGCTCTCGACCGGGGCGGAGGTGCGGCGCGGCGCGGACGGCGCCTGGATCGCCGACAGCGCGCTGATGTTCCGCACGGCGCGGCGGCTGATGCAGGGCCAGGTAGCCTGGCTGCCGCCAGGCTGAACGCACGGGGCGGTCTTCCGGCGCCGCGCGCCGGGTGCCACCATTGTCCGAGCAATCCGAAGG
>JADGHI010000238.1 GCA_019689515.1 Acetobacteraceae bacterium
TGCGCCGTCAGCGGCCGATCCCGGGCGCGCCTCATCGCAGCCTCCACCAGGAGAGCCAGTCCTTCGTGGCAGGGCAGTCGGCCGGGAGTCGTCGGGAAGGGCGGGAAACGAACGCCGCGACAGAGCCGCCGGGACGGCGAGGCTCTACCGAACGAATCCGCCGAGTATTGCCGAGCGTTGACACCCCCGGCGCCCGACCCTCCAATGCCGCACCAATTGCCACGAATCTCTTAGGGAGGGCGCCCGCCCATGGTCCGCATCGCGAAACGTCCCCTGGCTGCCTGCGTGGTGGCGCTGGGCTTGGCCTTCACCACCGGCGCCGGGGCGCAGACCTCCTGCGAGATCAAGATCGGTGCTCTTGGCCCGATGTCCGGGCCGGCCGCGCAATGGGGCCTCGCCATGCTCGGCGCGGCGGAACTCGCCGCGGCGGAAGCGAATGCGCGCGGCGGCCTGCAGGTCGGCAACCAGCGCTGCACCGTGAGCGTCCTCAGCTACGATACGCGCTACACCGCCGAGGGCGCGGCGGCGGGCGTCAACAACCTCGCCAGCCAGGGCGTGCGCTTCATCATCGGCCCCGTCGGCTCGCCCGAGGTGACGGGCGCGAAGCCGGTGGTGACGCGGCATCGCCTGCTGATGTTCGCCAACAGCTACGCCAAGAATGCGATCGGCCCGCAATGGCCGCTGGTCTTCCACCTCGGCCCGGGACCGAGCGAGTGGGCGGCGCCGATCGTGCGAATCGCGCAGCAGCAATTCGGCATGCGCTCGGTCGCGATCGTCGCGCCCAATGACCAGGGCGGCACCGACATCGCGAGCGTGGACGCAGAAGTCTATCGCCGCCACGGCATCACGGCGACGGAGGAATACTACCAGCGCGGCACGACCAATTTCGCGCCGATCGTGACGCGCGTGCTCGCCTCGCGGCCGGATGCGGTGGACACCGCCTCCTCGCCGCCGGGCGATGCCGGGCTGATCGTGCGCCAGCTCCGCCAGGCCGGGTTTACCGGGCCGATCGGCCGCCTCGGCGGCCCCGGAACCGATGAGATCATCCGCGTTGCCGGCGGCATTGATGTGCTGCGCAACTTCTACTGGTACGAGGTCGTGCCGACCGAGGATCCGCGCGTGCGCGCCATCTCGGACGAGTACCGCCGCCTGCTCAACAAGGAGCCGCCGGAGAACACCAACATGTGGCTCTGGGTCGTTGGCGCCCGCATGACGCTGCGCGCCATCGAGCGCGCCGGGACCGCGACCGACACGCAGCGCGTCGCCGCCGCGCTGCGCGAGCTTCCCGTGGAGGACGCGAATGTCGGCCGGGGAAGCTGGACGGGCCAGAGCTTCTTCGGCATCAACCAGGAGCTCTCGCTTCCCTTCGGCATGGGGATGATCGTGGACGGGCGGAACCTCGGCGTGCGCCGTATCGAAGTCTCGCCGCAGTAGCCGTCGAGCGTGGCCCGTGCATGAGTTCCTGACCGCCGGGATCATCGGCATCAGCCTGGGCGCGCAGTACGCGCTGCTCGCCCTCGGCTTCACGCTGATCTTCGGCATCCTGGGCGTGATCAATTTTGCCCATGGCGGCTTCTATGCCCTCGGCGGCTACGTCGCCTACGCGGCGGTGAGCCAGCTCGGCCTGCCCTTCCCGCTCGCCGTGCTGGCCGCGGTGATTGTCACCGCCGCGCTCGGCGCGCTCTACGAGCGGTTCCTGATCGAGCGCCTGGTGGACGACCACCTGGCGACGATGATGCTGACGCTCGGGCTCTACCTGGTGATCTCGACCGGCCTGCTCGCGGTGTTCGGGCCGCAGTCGCCGGAGTTCAGCTTCCCGGTGAAGGGCACGCTGCGCGCGGGCACGCTCTACCTGCCGCTCGAGAACCTGGTCGTGCTCGCCGTCTGTGCCGCGGCGATCGGCGGGCTCTGGCTGCTGATCTACCGCACCGATTTCGGCCGGGCGCTGCGGGCGCTGGCCGACGACCGCAAGGTGGCGATGACGCAGGGCATGCGGCCAGGGCTGCTGTTCCCGCTTGCCTTCGGTCTCGCGACCGGTCTCGCGGGGCTGACCGGGGCGCTGGTGACGCCGATCCTCGCCTTGTCGCCGAGTGCGGGCGACCCGGTGCTCGTCACCTCCTTCCTCACCGTCATCCTCGGCGGGCTCGGCAGCATCACCGGGGCGGTGGTGGCGGCGATCATCGTCGGCTTCGTCGAGGCCTATGCGAGCGTCTATCTCGGCGGCTCGGCGGGGGCGCTGATCCTCTTCGTCACCGTCCTGGTGATCCTGCTGGCGCGGCCGACCGGCCTGTTCGGGCGAGAGATCCGTGGCGCCTGAACCGAACCTCGCAGCGCGCAGCCCCTCCCGCTGGGGCGCGCAGGAATGGGTCGCGGTGGCGATCTTCGTCGCCGCGCTCGCAGTGCCCTACGCGACGGAGGACCTGCTGGTCCATTCCATCGTCAACCGTGTGCTGATCGGCGCGATGGCCGCGTTCAGCGTGTTCATCATGCTGCGCATGGACCTGCTGAGCTTCGCCACGCCGGCCTTCATGGCGCTGGGCGGCTACTCGGCGGTGCTGCTGGCGATGAACGGCGTGACCGAGGTGCTGCTGATCGTGCCGGCGAGCTTCATCGTGCCGGCGCTGGTGGCCCTGCCGCTCGGCGCGCTGGTGCTCCGGCTGCGCGGCGTCTATTTCGTGCTGGTCACCTTCGTGCTGACCGAGATCCTCCAGCTCATCGTGTTCCTGACGCCGGGCCTGACCGGCGGCTCGGACGGGCTGGCCGGCTTCCCGGCGCCGACCCTGCTCGGGAGGGACCTCTCGGATGCGCAGTCCGTCCTGGCGCTCGCGGCGGCGATGGCACTGCTCGCCGTGGTGATCACCGCGGCGCTGACCGCGCATTTCCGGCAGCACTTCGCAGCGATCGAGGAGAACGAGGTGCTGGCCGAGAGCCTTGGCCTCGTGGTCTGGCGCTACAAGGCGATGGGCTTCGTGGTCGCGGCGGGGATCGCGGGCATGGCGGGGTTCGCGCTCGGCAACATGCTGCTGACCGTGCACCCGACCTCCTTCGGCGCGCAGCAGGCGGTGGACACCATCGTGTACACGATCGTCGGTGGGCGGGGCTCGATCCTCGGGCCGGTGGTCGGCGCCTCGCTGCTCGTCACCGCCGCGGATTTCCTCGGCAATCAGGGACAGTACGCGCAAGGCCTGTTCGGGCTGCTGCTGATCTTCGTCACGCTGGTCGCGCGCGGCGGCATCACCGGCGCTGTTGTGACGCTCGCGCGGCGGCTGCGCGACGCGCGCCGCACGCCGGACGCGCCGGCGGCTGCGGCGTCCGAGGCGGCGGCGCGCGGGGGGGCGGGGGGGGGGGGGGGGCGGGGGGGGGGGGGCGCGGGGGGGCCTGAGCCGATGGAAGCCACCGCCACCGGCGCTGCCGTCGCCGGCGTCGAGGAACTGCGCGTCGAGGGCCTCACCAAGCGCTTCGGCGGCCTGCGCGTGCTGGAGGGCATCAGCTTCACCCTCGCCCCCGGCGACATCCTCGGCGTGATCGGCCCGAACGGCGCCGGCAAGACGACGCTGATCAACGTCATCACCGGCCGCACTCCGCCCTCGGGCGGGCGAATCCTGCTCGGCGGGCACGACATCACCGGCGAGCCGACCCACACGGTCAGCCGCCGTGGCGTGGTGCGCAGCTTCCAGCAGACCAACACCTTCAAGAGCGCCTCGGTGCGCGAGAACGTCTCTCGCGCGCTGCGCTTCAGCGGCACGGCCGGGGCGGAGGGCTGGGCGCGCGTCGCGCCGCTGCTCGAGGCCTTCGGCCTCGCCTCGCGGCTCGATGAGCAGAGCGACAAGCTGCCCTACGGTCTGCAGAAGATGCTGGGCCTCACCCTCGCCTACGCCGCCGACCCCAAGGTGCTGCTGCTCGACGAGCCCGCGGCGGGGCTCGAGCGCAGCGAGCGCACGCGGGTGGACGAGTTCGTGCACCACGTCCGCGCCCGCGGCTGCTCGGTGCTGATCGTCGAGCACGACATGGACCTGGTGCGCCGCCTCTGCCCGCGCATCATCGTCCTCGACGCCGGCGTGGTGCTCGCCGAGGGGCCGCCGGCGGAGGTGCTCTCGCGCAAGGACGTGATCGACGCCTATGTCGGCGCCGACGCGGCCGAGGACGAGGCGGCGTGATGCTGGAGATCCGCGACCTCGAGGTGCGCTACGGCGGCATCACCGCGCTGCGCGGCCTCTCGATCGACGTCCGCGAGGGCGAGACGGTGCTGCTGGTCGGCGCCAACGGCGCCGGCAAGTCGAGCACGATCAACGCGGTGATCGGCCTAGTGCGGCCGGCGCGCGGCACCATCCGGCTCGACGGCATGGACATCACCGCGGTCGCCTGCGAGCGGCGCGCGCGGCTCGGCATCGGCTACTCGCCGGAGGGGCGGCGCGTCTTTCCCACCATGACCGTGGTGGAGAACGTGCTCTCCGGGGCCTTCGGCATGGGGCGGCGGCACCAGCGCCAGGCGCTGGACTGGCTCGTCTCGGTCTTCCCCTTCCTCGCGGAGCGCGCCTCCCAGCCCGCCGGCCAGCTCTCGGGCGGGCAGCAGCAGCTCGTCGCCATCGCGCGCGCCATGTGCTCGCAGCCGCGCCTGCTGCTGCTCGACGAGCCCTTCCTCGGCCTCGCGCCGATCTGGGTGCGCCAGATCAGCGAGGCGATCCGCGAGATGCAGCGCCGCGGCACCACCATCCTGATGACCGAGCAGATGGCGCGCCCGGCGCTCAAGCTCGCCACGCGCGGCTATGTCATGCGCGGCGGCGAGGTGCGGCGCGAGGGCACGGTGGCGGAGATCCGTGACAGCGCGCTCGCCGAGGAATACCTCTGATCCATCCCCGACGACCGGAACCAGGAATGTCCGCTACCCCGCTTCTGTTCACGCCCATCCGCCTGCGCGACGTCACGCTCAAGAACCGCGTGGTGGTCGCGCCGATGCATCAGTACTCGGCGGTGAAGGGCTTTACGACCGACTGGCATCTGATGAACGCCGGCCGCTTCGCCGCCGGCGGCGCCGGGCTCGTCATGATGGAGTCCACCAAGGTGGAGCGCCGCGGCTGCGGCACCGTCGGCGATACCGGGCTGTGGGACGACGCCTTCATCCCGGGCCTCGCGCGCTGCGTGGAGTTCATCCGTGCGCATGGCGCCGTGCCGGGCATCCAGCTCGGCCATTCGGGGCGCAAGGCGCGGCGCTTCCGGCCCTGGGAAGGCGGCAAACCACTCACCCCCTCGCCGGAGATCGATGACTGGGAGGCCTGGGAGCTGGTCGCGCCCTCCGCGATCCAGTCGCCGGAGGACGAGCCGCTGCCCCGCGCGCTGACCCGCGCCGAGATCCCGCAGGTGGTGGAGGCCTGGGCGCAGGCGGCGCGGCGCGCCGACCAGGCCGGGTTCGACATGCTCGAGATCCACGCCGCGCACGGCTACCTGATCCATCAGTTCCTCTCGCCCTTCAGCAACCGGCGCAACGACGAGTACGGCGGCTCCGAACTGAACCGCATGCGCTTCGCGATCGAGGTGGTCGAGGCGGTGCGCGCCGTCTGGCCGCAGGGCAAGCCGCTGTTCATGCGCCTCTCCTGCGAGGACGACGCGGGCTGGGATCTCGCGCAGAGCATCCGGCTGGCGCAGATCGTCGGGCCGAAGGGCGTGGACGTGATCGACTGCTCCTCGGGCGGCATGCGCGGCGCGCCGGTGGTGAGCGCAGGCCCCGTCGGCTACGGCTACCAGGTGCCCTACGCCGAGGCGATCCGGCGCGAGTCCGGCGTCATGACTATGGCGGTCGGGCTGATCGTTCATGCCGACCAGGCGGAGGCGATCCTGCAGGAGGGCCGCGCCGACCTCGTCGCTGTGGGGCGGGAGCTGCTCTATAACCCGAACTGGCCGATGGACGCGGCGCGCAAGCTCGGCGTGGAGGGCGCCTTCGATACGGTGCCGCCGCCGCAGGCCTACTGGCTCGCCAAGCGCGCGAGTTCCGTCAAGGACGTCGTGCCATCGACCTACGGCGCCGGCATCCGCGCGGTGGTGCCGGGCGTTTGATCCGTCCGCTGGCGGCCAGAGCGTCGGGGCGGGCGGCACCGTGCCGACGCCTGCGCGGAGGAGTGACTGACGGGTTGGCCGGCCGGTCGCACGGGGCCGATGCGTGCGGGCGGACGGGGGCCGCCCTGCGGCACGTCCTTTCCGGCCTTCGGGGCGTTGCGCCGGGGCGCTTGTGACCCCGCCGGAACGGCGCGGTGTCCTGTCGAGCGTGCCATCTTGGCTGGATGCGCCCCGGACCCATTGCCATGCGGCGCCGGGGGCGGGAGATCATGCCC